>JAYRLF010000261.1:0-6284 GCA_041905385.1 Allosphingosinicella sp. | reverse complement strand
TCGAGGATTTCGAGCCCGAGCTCGCCGTCCTCGCCGTGCGCCACGAGCTTCGCGAGACGGTCCAGCCGCCGCCGCTTTACCAACGAGCGATGGGGACACCGTTCTTGAAGTTGCCGGCGCCGGTGCGTGCAATGCACGAGGTGCTGCGCGACGATGGCGCGCATGGCCGCGCCACCGTCACCCGCGGCCGCAACCCGCTGGCGCGGCTGGCCGGCTGGCTGGTGCGCTTCCCGCCGGCCGGCGAGCATCAGGTCCATGTCCATTTCGACGAGCGCGACGGGGTCGAGACCTGGACGCGGAGCTTTTCAGGCCATCGCTTCAAAAGCCAATTGTCCCTGCACGGACCCTATCTGGTCGAACGGTTCGGCCCGATCCGCTTCGGCTTCGCGCTGCCCTCGGACGAGGCCGGCCTGACGATGAAGCTGCGCCGCTGGTGGCTGGGGCCGCTGCGCCTGCCGCTGGCGCTCGCACCCGCCTGCGAGGCGCGGGAATGGGTCGAGGACGGCAGATTCTGGTTCGACGTGCCGGTGGCGCTGCCGCTGGTCGGCCTCGTCGCACATTATCGCGGCTGGCTGACCTCAGAGCCTAGGCGGCCGTCCGACGCTCCTCGGCCTTTCTGAGCACGTCATAGGCGGCCTGGATCGCCTGGAACCGCGCGGCCGCCTCCTTGTCGCCCGGGCTGACATCGGGGTGATTGGCCTTGGCGAGCCGGCGATAGGCGCTGCGGACATCGTCGAAGCCGGCATCGGCCTCGAGCTCGAGCACGTCGAGCGCGCGCATCTCGTCGCGGCTGCGGCTGCCGTCGCCCGGACCGCCCCAACCATAATGGGTCGACTGCTTGAAGCCGCTCGCGTCGCGCTGCTCCTCGGCCTCGCGCCGCGCCGCATCCTCGGCGCTCAGGCCTTCGAAATAGTTCCAACCGCGATTATATTCGGCGGCGTGGGTCTGGCAGAAATACCAGCGCTCGCGGCTGTTCGGCGATTTCGGCGCCGGACGATCGCCCGGTTCCTCGCAGCCATGGCGATCGCACTTGCGGACCGGCTCGGCCTGGCGCGCCGAACCATAGCCGCGCCAGCGCGGAAACCCCCAGTCGTTCGATCGTCCTGCTTTGGCCATAGTCCAATCCACCCTGCTTCGCTGAGGCTTTGCAGGGCAAGCCCTTTCCCGAGCTGATACCCAAATAATGACCAGAGGGTCTGTAAGCCGGGTTCTGTCCACCACCGTTGCCGGCGGATGGGCGACCATTCATCTGGGAGACGGATCGCTCCGCCCCTCAAGCAACCAACCCGGGCGACGGGCCGGAACGTGGCCCATATGCCGCCCCTATTCGGTCTTGCTCCCGGTGGGGTTTACCGTGCCGGCTGCCGTTGCCGGGGCCGCGGTGGGCTCTTACCCCACCCTTTCACTGTCGCCGGACCGAAGCCGCGGTGACCTGCTTTCTGTTGCACTGTCCCTGGGGTCACCCCCGCCGGGCGTTACCCGGCACCGTCGTTCCCTGGAGCCCGGACTTTCCTTACGCCTCCGCCGAAGCTTCGTCGTACGGCCGCCCGACCCTCTGGTAAAAGCCTATATATTGTGACCGCGCTCGCGGTCCAAGAGCAGCTGGAGCAGAATCGCGCGGCATTCGCCGTCGATGACGCCGTCGAGCAGCTCGGGCCGGAAACGGCGCTGGAAGGCGGTCACCGCCGCCCCGGAGTCGCGCACGTCATAGCCGTAGCGCTCGAGCGCGAGCAGGAAGCCGCCGTCGGTCCAGTCGGGGTCGACGAGATCGCGGATCGGGCGGGCGACGGCGAGGCCGTGGCGGGCCAGCAAGGCCCAGTCGAACAGCTCGCCCGGATCCTGCTTGCGGGCCGGCGCGACGTCGGAATGGCCGACCACATTGGCCTTGGGGATCTGGTGGCGGCGGACGATTCCCGCCACCAGCGGCAGCAACGCGTCCATCTGGGCCCGGGGAAACGGCCGGTAGCCATGGTCGTGGCCGGGATTGACGATCTCGATGCCGATGCTGGCGCCGTTCACCCGGTGCAGACCGCGCCAATAGGACTGGCCGGCATGCCAGGCGCGCTTCTCCTCCGGCACCATGCGCAGCACGCTGCCGTCCTCGTCGACCAGATAGTGACAGGAGACATGGGCTTCGGGATCGCACAGCCGCTCGATTGCGGATGGGCCGTCCACCATGCCGGTATAATGAAGCACGAGCATCGAGACCGGCTGGTCGCGCTCGTCGAAGTTCGGCGACGGACGGTCGATATACGCGTCTTCCACGAACCCCATTCGACCGCCTCGGCCGAAAAGGTCAAGACCGCGGCATCAAGCCTCAGGCGACGCGTGCGGGCGCAAGGCCCGGCGCGCTGCGGGCGGAAGCGGGAAGATAGAGACCGCGGAAATCCGGATCGGAGACGAAGCGATCGGTCTGGCCGAGCACGGTCTCGCCGGCGCCGAGCATCAGCGCCCCATCGGGCGCGATCGCCTGCGACAGGCGATTGAAGGCCAGCCGCTTCATGTCCGTCGAGAAATAGAGCAGCACGTTGCGGCACAGGATGATGTCGAACCGGCCCGGCCGCGGCGCCGGATCGGTGATGTTGGCGATCTCGAACCGGACGCTGTTGCGAAGCGCCTCAGCGACCCGCCATTCGCCGCCGCCCTGCTCGTCGAACCAGCGGATCATCTGCGTCACCGGCAGGCCACGCTGCACTTCGAACTGGGAATAGACGCCGGCCCGGGCCCGCTCGATCGCCGACCGCGACAGATCCGTTCCGACGATCTCGATCTTCCAGCCCTGCCAGCGTGCTTTCTCGTCGGCGAGGCCCATGGCCAGCGAATAGGCTTCCTGTCCGGTCGAGCAGCCCGCGCACCAGATGGCGAGCTTCTTTTCCCGGGCGCGCGCCTCCTCGATCCGCTTCAGCGGCCCGCCGAGCAAAAGGTCGAACGGCAGGCGATCGCGGAAGAAATAGGTCTCGTTGTTGAGCAGCGCCTCGATCACCTGCTCGGTCAGCGCGCGGTCGCGCCCCGACACGAGGCGGGCGACCAGCTGATCGAGCGAGGCGAAGCCGTGCTCGCGCAGGATCGACGCCAAGGCGCTGTCGATCCGCCAGCGCCGGCTGAAGGTCAGCTGCTGCCCGGTCCGCGTCTCGAACAGGCTGGCCAGGATACGCTGCGAGCTGTTGCTTATCTCCACAATCCGCCTTTCGCATACAGAGCGACACGCCGGGCCAGGTCCGCGGGCGGCAGCACCGCCGAGGCGAGGCCCGCCTCCGCAACGACGCGCGGCATGCCCCAGATGGCCGAGCTCGCCTGATCCTGGACCAGCATGGAGCCGCCGGCCTCGACCAGGATGCGGCTGCCGATCAGGCCGTCGCGGCCCATGCCGCTGAGCATCACGCCGAGGCCGCCGTCGCCATAGGCCTCGGCGACCGAGGCCAGCATCGGATCGACCGACGGAAGGCAGCCCGATTCGGCCTTTGCGTCGCAATGCCGCACGAACACGTCGAGGCCGCGGCGCTCGAGCCGAAGATGGGCCTCGCCCGGCGCGACATGGATGACATCGTCGACCAGCAGCTCGCCATCCTCGACAACCCGTGCCGTGCGTCCCGCCGCCGCTTCGAGCTGGCGCGCGAAATAGGGCATGAAGATCGCCGGCAGATGCTGGGTGATGAGGATCGGCGCGCCGATCCGCTTCGGCAACGGACGAAGAAAATCGATCAGGGCGCGGAGCCCGCCGGTCGACGCGCCGAGGGCGATGCAGCCGAGCTTGCCCTCGGGCATGTCGCGCAGGCTGATCTCGCGCGGCGGCTCGGCGCGGGCCGGCCGTTCGGGCTCGCGATTGACCCGGCCGAGTTGGCGGACGCGGTCGGCCAGTACCTCGGAGAAGCGGCCCGCAAAATAGCCGGTGCCGGGCTTGGGCAGCGTATCCGCGGCGCCCTGGGCAAGTGCGCGCACGGTCACTTCGGCGCCTTCCTCGGCCATCGACGAGACGACCAGGACGCGGGCGCCGTCGCCGGCGCGAAGGATGTCCGGCAGGGCTTCGATTCCGTTGGTGCCGGGCATCTCGACGTCGAGCAGGACGATGTCGACCTTGACGCCCCGCAAAGCGTCGAGCGCCTCGCCGGCATTGCCGGCCAAGGCTGCGACCTCGAAATCCTTGTGGGCCGCGATCATCCGCGACAGGACCGCCCGCGCGACGCTTGAATCATCGACGATCATCAAGCGAATCGGCGGCTCCGGATAAAGGCCGGGCCGCCGTCGCGCCGAGGCGCTCGGGGCGTTCACGCCAGGCCGACGATCTGCAGCTTGCTGTGAATGGTCTCGCGGTCGAAGGGCTT
This sequence comes from Allosphingosinicella sp., assembly GCA_041905385.1. Lineage (GTDB taxonomy): Bacteria > Pseudomonadota > Alphaproteobacteria > Sphingomonadales > Sphingomonadaceae > Allosphingosinicella. The sequence continues at coordinate 1,962 of JAYRLF010000261.1, read as the reverse complement.
CATCACATATTCGTCGGCGCCGGCGGCGATCGCCGCGCGGATGTGGCCGATGTCGTTCTCGGTGGTGCAGAAGACGACCTTGGGCTGCTCGGGATGATCGCCCTGGCGCAGCGCGCGCAGGAACTCCATCCCGCCCATGACCGGCATGTTCCAGTCGAGCAGGATCACGTCGGGCATCTGCGACTCGCAATGAGTCAGCGCCTGGCGGCCGTCCTCGGCCTCATCGACGGAAAAATTCAGTGTTTCGAGGATGTGCCGGGCAACCTTGCGGATCACCTTGCTATCGTCGACGACCAGGCAGCTTCTCATCCCCATGCTCCATTCGAATTGCACTGCCTCATTAACGGCAGAAAGTAAGTACAACTTTAAGGTGTTAGGCGGCGATTGCCCCTGTCCCCGCGATCAGGACATGCGGGTCGACGAGCAGCAGCAGATCGTCGCCGGCATCGACCATTCCGGTCGCCACCCGCTCCCAGCCCGGGCCGACCGGCGCGCGCACCGGTACCGGCGCGACATTGGTCTCGATCACATCCTCGACCGCCTCGACGAGGAGGGCATAGGGATGACCGCCCGACTGGATGACGATCGCGTCGCCGCGGTCGGCAAATTCGGTCCGCCCGAGCTGCAGCGCGGCGAGCCCGTCGATCACGGTCAGCACGCGGCTGCGCAGCGCGGACAAGCCGGCGACATGATGCGCGGCACGCGGCGCCGGCGTGATCCCCTCGAGCTCGACCACTGCCTCGATCTCCGAGGCCGGCAACGCGATCCGGCGGCCCGCCAGGCGCACGATCAGCAGCAGATCAGCCATTGGCGCGTCCCTTTCCGGCCATGCTCAGCGCGTTGATCAGGGCGGCCCGATCATAGCGGTAAATGCTGTCGTCCTTCTCGCCGCCCTCGGGGCGCGAACGGAGCCTCAGCACCGTGCCGGCCGCAGGAGCCTCGACTTCGCCGTCGTCCTCGGCGCTGGCGATAACCACGTCGGCCGCGACACCCGGCGTGGCGGCGACGACGCGATAGCCGAGGCTCTCGATCATCGGCCGCAGCATATTGTCCATCCAGATATCCCCGGGCGGCAGCGCGCAGACCGGCCGCTCGGCCGAATCGGCGGCGGCGTCGAGATAGGCGGCGAACAGCCAATAGATGTCGAGGATCTCGACCTGCTCGCCATCGATCAGCACGACGCCCGCAATCTCGCCGGGAGCGGAAGCAGGCTGCATATCGACCACGACCGAGCGGATGTCGGCGACCGAAGCGAAGCCATAAGCAAGCTCGGCGCCGCCGTCGTTGAGCCGCAGGATCCGGAGCAGGCCTTCCGTCGGCGCGGTCTCGACCCCGGCGAGCGGCACGATCGCCTCGCCGAGCGAGACCCGGAGCCGGCCGGCGCTATGGCGGATCGCCTCCGCGGGCACATCCTCGATCCGCTCGACCAGCGGCACCGGCACGCCGCGAAGGCCGCCGTCGAGTCCGCGGAACAGCAGCAACGTGGTCTCGCGCTGGCGCGAACCTTCCTCGGCCGCCGCGTCGACATGCTCGTTGAGGTCCTTGTCGAATCGAATCCCGCCTTCCTTCGCCATTCCCGAGGGATCGAGCAGCAGGATCGGCCGGCCGTCATCGGCCAGCGTCGTCCCCGCATAGAGGCCGGCCGCCATCACCGCCGGCGCCGCCGGCTTGACCACCAGTTCCTCATGATCGTGGACCGCATCGACGGCGAGCGCATAGACGTCGCCGCCGGCCGGCTTGAGCAGGATCATCTTGCGCGCATCCTCCTCCGCGTCGCTGTCGACGCCGAGCAGGTCGGCAAGCGCGACCAGGGGCACCCGGCGATCGCGCACGGTCGCCACCGCCGCTTCGCCGATCCGGTCGATCCGGACCGCCTCGCCGCTCGCACGCAATATCTCGTCGATCGCCGAGCGCGGTATGGCGAAGATCTGGCCGCCGGCGCTGACCGTGAGCGCCGGGCAG
>JAYRLF010000260.1:0-6324 GCA_041905385.1 Allosphingosinicella sp. | reverse complement strand
GTCGGGGATCGGGACGCGTTCGCCGATCTCGATGCCGCCGGCGACCATCGCATCATATTTCATGTTCGACATGGAGACGAAGCGGTCGATCCGGCGGATGCCGAGCCAGTGGATCACGTCGGGCATCATCTGCTGGAAGCGGGCGTCCTGGACGCCGGCGACGCATTCGGTCCGCTCGAAATAGGTCGCGGCCTGGTCGCCGCCAGGCTGACGCTTGCGGGCGTTGTAGACGAGGAACTTGGTGACCTCGCCCAAGGCGCGGCCTTCCTTGCGGTTGTAGACGATCAGGCCGACGCCGCCATCCTGGGCGGCGCGCGTCGCTTCCTCGATGCCGTGGGTGAGATAGGGACGGCAGGTGCAGATGTCGGAGCCGAACACGTCGGAGCCGTTGCATTCGTCATGGACGCGGCAGGTGAGAGTCTTGTGGCCGAGCTGCGCCGGGTCGCCGAAGATGTAGAGCGTCATGCCGCCGATCGGCGGCAGGAACACTTCCATGTCGGGGCGGGTAACGAGCTCGGGATACATGCCGCCGGTCTGCTCGAACAGGCAACGGCGGAGCGCGCTCTCGTTGACGCCGAACCGCTCGGCGACGCCGGGCAGCCACCAGACCGGATCGACCGCGATCTTGGTGACGGAGACGTCGCCGGCCTCGTGCACCAGCTCATTGTCGACGCTGAGCCGGCCGGCGGCGATCGCGGCCTGGATCTCGGGCAGGGTCAGCCGCGCCTTGGTGATCGCGATCGACGGGCGGATGTCGAGCCCCTCGGCGATCAGGTCGGCAAAGTCGATCGCGACCCGGTGGCCCCAGGGATCGAGCGACACGATACGGCCGGCCTCGCCCCATTGCGGGTGCGGGCCGATCTCGCAGACCGGCGCAGTGTCGGCGAGGTCGGGCCGCGCCTGCGGATCCATCGCTCCGGCCGAGATGGCGAGCGCGCGATAGACCGAATAGGAGCCGCCATGGGCGCCGATCGCATTGCGGTCCGGCCCGGCATTGACGGTCGCGATCACCGGCCCGCGCGTCGCCGCGGTCGGCTCGCCCCAGCGCAAGGGATAGCGCGGCGGCCGGCCGGGATGCGAGGTCAGGCGGATATGGCCGCCGGCTCTGGTCTCTGGTCTTGCGTCCGACATTCCCCCCAAGGACTCCAATAACTTGGTTGCGCCATCCCCTGACCGGTGAGGCTACGACAGCTTTTCGGCCGGGGCTAGAGTCTACAAAAAATTGCAGTCTCGGCCGCGCTGTTGCCGGCCGCATCCGCGCGGCCGCGAGCCTTGAGATCGACCAAGCCGACCGCCCGCGCGACGAAGGCGACGTCCGCCCGGTGGCGGCGACGCGCGGTTTGGGATAGCTCGTTTCGGCACTGAAACAGGAGATTTGACAATGAAGGCAGGGATTATCCTGGCCGCGACGGCCGCTCTAGCGCTCGCCGCTTGCGGCGGAGCCGGTGGCGGCAACGAGGCCGCCGGCAACAATGCGGCCACCACCACCGAAAACGGAACCTCCGTCGCAAACGAAGCCGCTCCGGCTCCGGCGACGGAGAATGCGACGACGCCGACGACGGCAGCCGCCGGCGCGGCGCCGACGCGGGATTATATCGTCGGCAAGTGGGGCGAGGACGGTGACTGCACGCTCGCCATCGAGTTCCGCGCCGACGGCAGCACCGACGGTCCGTTCGGCAATTGGACCCTCAACGGCGATCAGCTGAGCATGGCCGACAATCCGCAGGTGATGACCGTCTCCGTGATCGACCAGAACACGATGCAGTCGGTCCGCGCAGGCGACCGGCCGAGGCGCCTGACGCGCTGCTGACCCGCGCCCTGGCCCGCCCGGCGCTCGCGGCGGGCCAGGCCGTTCTGGCTTCAGGCGCGCGTTCGTGCCAGGTGATCCTCGGGAGGCCGGCATGCCGCAGCGACCGATCGGAAGGGCACGCAACCGGATTTGGCCGGCTTTTTCTGCGCTGCTGCTGCTGAGTGGCTGCGGACCGTTTGACGGCCCGCCCGAGCCCGGCGAATGGACCCACAGGAGCGGCACGATCGGCGATTTCCGGCCGCACCACAGCGCGACCCTGGGCGCCGCAGAGGGCCAAGGCTGGCTTCAGCTCGAATGCGGACAAGGGCCACGCATCGCCTTTTTGGTGGCGACCGGCCGTGATGCCCGACCCGGCGACTCCGTGTGGCTTCCGGTGCGCTATCGCCTCGACGATGCCGCGCCGGTCGGGATCGACGCACTCACCGGCGGCAACCATCTTTATTTCCGCGATCCCCAGCTGCCGTCCGACGAAGATCCCTTCGTCGCCAGCATGGCGCGGGCTCGCCGCCTGATCTTGCAGATCGACTGGAGCGAGGGCGATCGACAGACCATGCGTTTCGATCTGAGCCGCGCGGGCGAAGCCATCGCGCGGCTGCGGCAGACCTGCAGTGGGAGCTAGAAATGCAGCGACGCCATACCGAATTCGCGGCCAATTGTGCTGTTCTGCATTTGTTCTCGACATGTAGGAATTGACCGGCTACGCCGCCTGATGCGGCGCCTGGCTTGCTGGGCCCAATGGCTCTTTGATGTCGTGAACAGATCTAACTGCCCCGCCGGCCGGACCAGCCGGCGGGCCCGCTCTCGCATCCTCGTCTGGTCCGCGATCCTGGCGCAAGCCGGATCTCATTGCTCTTCGGCCTTTCCGGAGAAGAGAGGGCTCCAGCCCCCCGCCCACGCGCGGACAGCGGCCGACTTCTGATTTCTCGCAGAGAACGCAGAGAACGCAGAGGGACCGAGCCGGCCCGCCGGCAGTGGGGCGTGGGCGCTGGCGACGAGCCATCTCTCCGTGCTCTCTGCGTCCTCTGCGTCTCTGCGAGAATAACTACTGCCTTCGGCGGTGAGCCATCGATACCTGCGCCCCGGAGGGGCCAAAAAAAGCGACGTCACCGTGCAAGTCGTGAAATTAATCCCGGACCCGTTCAGGAAACTCGCCACTTTCCTGACAAAGTTTACGAAGTTGACGCGTTTTCGCATTTCTCAACATCGCCCGTGCACCTCACGCCGCTCCCTGCGCGGAAGGCGCGGCGAGGGCAACTGCGGGCGCCTGCCCGGCCGCCCGCTCCAGCACCGGCCGCCAGTCCGGCTCCGGCGTCAGGCGAAACAGCTCGACCAGCGCTCGCTCGAGCCCGTCCGCGTCCAGCTCGCTGACGTCCGAGGTTCCGTCCGGTCGCCGGATCGTCAGCCGGTTCTCGAGCAAGGCGTAGCGCGCCTCCGGCGCCGCCCGGGTGACGATCAGGCGCGTCCGGAAGTGCGAGTTCGGGTGGGTCGCGGTGAACCAGTTCGGAATCTCGAAATGGCCGTCGAGCACCGGCTCCGGCGTGATCACGTAGAGTGATTGCCAGCGGCCGTTGAGCTCGGCCTGGACGAGCCGGCCGAGACCGAAATCCAGGGTGCGATAGGTCTCCTTGCTGGTTGGCTGCTCCTCGGTGACGTCGAGCCGCAACGGCGCTGGCGGGACGCTCGAACCGAAGCCGACGTCGACCAGCCACGGCCGCCCGTCGACCGTCACACGCAGCACCTGGTGCGTGTAGGAGGGCGGCGGCACGCCCGGCTCCCAGTTCCATCGGACCGAGGCGAGCAGCGCCTCGACCTCGAAGCCGATCGTCCGCAGCACCCGCTTGAACAGGCTGTTCTGCTCGAAGCAATAGCCGCCGCGGCGGCCGGCGATCAGCTTGGCGTCGACCGCCGCCGGCGCGATGTCGATGCGCCGGTCGAGCAGCACGTCGATCGCCTCGAACGGGATCGCTTCGATATGATGGGCCTGGAGCGCGGCCAGCGTCTCCAGCGTCGGCGCGACCGGTCCGCGATAGGCGATCCGGTCGAGATAGGCCGCGAGATCGACCAGTGGCGCCGGATCGCTCTCGCGCGCCGCTGCGACGATCTGCGAGGCGGCGAACGGCCCGTAGACCGACAGGAAGCGGGCGCCGGGATGAGCGGCGCCGAGCGCAGCGTGCAGCTGCGCGCGGCGCTCGGGGGTCACGCCGCCCCCGATCGCGATCAGGTCGAACGCGCCTTCGCCCACCTCGGCGGAATCGGCGCTGCGGCCGGTCACGTCATGGCCGCAGGCGGCGACCTCCTCAACGACCTGCGCGAGCGTCGCCGGGTCCCGGCCGATGACGAGGATGCGGGGGCGGTCGCTGACGATCAGCATGTCGGTCATGCGGCAACTCCATAAGCCTGGGCCTGGCGGGCAGCCTTAAGCGCGTTGCCCCACCAGGCAAGCTGGGACAGCATGGTGCGGACCGCGCGGGTCGGCCGGAAGGCGTCGGCCGGGCGGCCATCCGGGCCGAAGCTCTCCCAGACATTATGGAAGGCGACGCCGTCGCGGATCGCGACCGCGTGCAGCTCGGCGAAGACGGCGCGCAGATGCTCGACCGCGCGCAGCCCGCCCGACGCGCCGCCATAGCTGACGAAGGCGACCGGCTTGGCCGCCCATTCCTCGCCGGCGCAGTCGATCAGCGACTTCAGCGGGCCCGGGAAGCTGTGATTATATTCCGGCGTCACGATCACGACGGCGTCGGCTTCATCGAGGCGGCGGCGGAAGCCATCCTCGTCGAGCTCGGGCCAGCCCGGCATCGGGTCGACGACCTCGAGTAGGAAAGCCGGGTCGCGCGCGATCTCCGCTTCGGCCCAGCCGGCGACGATGCCGCAGCGGCGATGGGCGCGGACGCTGCCGTAGATCAGCATGAGCCGCAGGGGATTTTCCATAGATTCGCTCCCTCCATGAATGGGATGGAGCAGCGTCATAATTCCTCAACCTTGGTTGAGGTCAAGCGCGATGATGGAGAATTTTGAAGTTCCGTAAAGCCGGTCGATCGGCTCGGCGCGCAACGCAGGGCCGCGGCTGCCGATCCGACGAACCGAGGAACCCGGGCGCCGCGAGGGCATTCTTGCTGCACTGCATCATAGCGTGGGGTTTTCATGACGTCAGAACAGGTTGCGTATCTCGAATCGCGTGCCGAGCAGGAGATCGAGGCGGCGCAGGCCTCCAGCGATCCGCGCGCGGTCCGGGCCCATTATCTGCTCGCCGGCTATTATCTCGACCTCATCCACAATCCCGACGCGACGCCGCCCTGGGGCGGCGATGTCGGAGGCGGTCTCACGCCCGCTTTCGCATGAGGACCTGAGGGCGGCGGAGAAAACCCGCCGCCCGCATCTTCAGGCCGCTTCCTCGCCTGCGGCTCGCGCCCTTCGTCGCCGCGCCCAGATGTTGAGCATCTCGATCCCGGCCGAGAAGGCCATGGCGGCGTAGATATAGCCCTTGGGCACGTGCACGCCGAAGCCGTCGGCGACCAGCACGAAGCCGATCATCAGCAGGAAGCCCAAGGCGAGCATCACCACGGTCGGATTGCGGTTGATGAAATTGGCGAGCGGGTCGGCGGCCAGCAGCATCACCAGCACCGCGACGATGACGGCGACGACCATCACCGGCAGGTGATCGGTCATGCCGACCGCGGTCAGGATCGAATCGACCGAGAAGACGATGTCGAGCAGCAGGATCTGGACGATCGCCGCGCCGAACCCGAGGGTCGCGCGCGACGTGTCGAAGACGTCGTCGGTCGGCGTCGGATCGACATTGTGATGGATCTCCTTGGTCGCCTTCCACAGCAGGAACAGGCCGCCGCCGATCAGGATCAGGTCGCGCCACGAAAATTCGGTCTCGAAGCTCGGGCTGCCATGGGCATCGGGCGCGCCCTGGATGCCGAGGTCGAACACCGGCGCGGTGAGGCCCACCAGCCAGGCGATCGTCGAGAGGAGGACGAGCCGCATGATCAAGGCGAGGCCGATGCCGAGCCGCCGCGCCTTCTGCCGCTGCGCCTCGGGCAGCTTGTTCGACAGGATCGAGATGAAGATCAGATTGTCGATGCCGAGCACCACCTCCATCACCAATAGGGTGACGAGCGCGGCGAGCACGGCGGGGTCGGTGAACAAGGTGAGCAGGTCGGCCATCTTTCCTCTTTCTGCCTCGGGGGCTGGCAAGATCGGGAAAGGATGCGGCGCGGCAGGAATTTGAGCGCTGTCGACTGCATCGAGCTAACCCGATGCGGTCCGACATCACGGTGGCTCGAAGAGCGACCGCCAGAGGGGCCCGGCCCGCGCCGCTGACTTAGGCGGCGAGCGGCGGTGAGGCAAGGCCTAGCTCATCCTCCCTGTCCGCGTAGTGGATGGGGAGGGATGAGCAGGTCGCCCCTTCCCCCGGAAGGGGCTTCGGCTCGCGGGGCGGGCCGACCCGGCGCCGCAGGCGGAGGCTGGTGGAGGGGGGTGCAGCGCGGGGGGGCCCCCCCCCCCCCCGG
>JAYRLF010000259.1:0-6338 GCA_041905385.1 Allosphingosinicella sp. | reverse complement strand
ACGGCATCACATCGAGGCGGCCCCTGTCAACGGGCCGGGCGGCGAGCCGGCTCGTGTTGGCCCGGCGCGAGTCCGCCGACGGTCGCCCCATCGCCTGCTCGGCCGACCGTTGAGGCTGGCCGCGGACGCGCATCGAACGGGGGGCGCTGGCGGGCTCAGGCGACCGCGAGGCCGACGCCGGGGGTCGGCACCCGCATCCGGCGCCGGCCGAGCCAGTCGGCGAGGTTGAGCATGTAGCAGCGAGTCGCGGCAAGCGCCTCGGGGCTGCCGGCAAGGCCGGCGCCGGGCGTCTCGGTGACGAAGCTGGGACAGCCGGCGCGAACGTCCCAATTATAGTCGGCGAAATGATGGAAGGTGCTCTGTGCGATCGCGCGACCGCCTTCGACTCCCTCCTCGAACGCGACCGCGATGTTGAACGGACGCCCGGTCGCCTTGCTGGTCCCGGTCGCGATCACCCGCGCGCCCATTCCCTCGGGCGCGCGCACCCCGCCTTCGTGCGGGTGGGCCGGCAGGTAGCGGATCGCTCCGGTCGGCGAATCGGGGTCGCGCAGCACCGGGTGGAGCGGCGGCACGGGCGAGATCCGCTGGTAGTCGCCATTGGCGCCCGAGTGGAAGTTGGGCCAGGAGATCGCCTCATTGGCGTGGTCGTCGCGCCGGTTCATCCGAGGGTCGGGATGGACATTATGGGTGTGGAAGAAATGGGCCGCGCCGACCCCGCCGAGGGTACAGATCGACGAGCCGAGGTCCATATGGTCCCGGGTCAGGAGCATCGCGCCGCCGGCCCGGCGAAAGCGGGTGATGCCATCGCAATCATCGGCCTTGAGGCCCCGGCCGTCGTCGACCGCGAACAACCAGAGCTGGTCGAACCCGCTTTCGTCGAGCGCCGAGAGGATCGGGTCAGGCCCATCGAGCGGCCCGCGGTCGCGCGCGATGACCTCGAAGCGACGGTCGCCGGCCGCGTCGACCTGTTCCGAGAGCAGGCCGGCGAGCCGGCTGAAGCGCGCGATCGACCAGTCGTCGATGGTCGGCTCGATGGTCGTCTGGAGCAGGATCCTGATCGGGGGCATTGGCATCCGTGCGTCCTCCGGCATGGGGCGGGTCGCGAGCCGGACGGGTCGGGTGCTCGTCTGCCAGTTCGTCGGCCGTAAGGGGAAATCGGAAAAATCCTTACGTTCACCATCTCCGTCGCGTCCGATTGACACGGCTCGCTCCAGCCCGTTCTGGCGCCGCGCGCCGGTCCGGGACATCGTACCATGGTGTCGGTTCGGCGATACCAAGGTCCATCCCCGGCCTCGCTTGCGGCTCGGCGCGGGCATCGCACCGGCCGTGCGCGACCCTCCGCGCGGTGCCGCCGCCGCAACCTTGGTATGGGATGGACGACATCAACGGATGATGGCCGGGCCCGCCTCCCGCCTCTAGCGTCACAGACCGCAAGCGCTTCCGCCGTCGCGGAAAACAGGCGCCGCTTGGAGGAGGTGATCGATGTCGATCCGACCGAGGAACAAGACCAGCATATTGCCGTCTGGAGGCGGCCGGGCATTGCTCGACCCGGCCGATACCTTGGTCCTGCTGCTCGATCACCAAAGCGGCCTCCTGCAGACGGTGAAGGACGTTTCGGCCGTGGACCTTCGCCGCAATGTCGCGTTGATCGCGCGGCTGGCTAGCCTGCTCAAGCTCCCCGTGATCACGACCGCCTCAGAGCCCGACGGGCCGAACGGACCGCTCATCCCGGAGATCGCGCAGCATGCGCCGCAAGCCAGCTACGTGCCGCGCAGGGGGGAGGTGAATGCCTGGGACAATGACGAATTCGTCGCCACTGTCCGTTCCACCGGCCGCACCACCCTCGTCATGGCCGGGATCTGGACCAGCGTCTGCGTCATGTTTCCGGCGCTCGACGCCGCCGCCGCCGGTTTTGACGTCTACGCCGTGATCGATGCCTCGGGCGATCCGAGCGCGATCGCCTCGCGTACCACGCTGGTCCGCCTCGTCCAGGGCGGGGTCGTGCCGATCAGCAGCAACGCCCTGCTCTCGGAGCTGCACCGGACGTGGCGCCGGCCCGAGGCGGCTGCGCTCGCCGAGCTCTATGCGCTCGCCGCCCCCGACTATGCCGCCGTCATCCAGTCCCACGCCAATGCCGGCGCGGTGGCGGCGGTGGTTACTGACGCGCCGGTGGTGCGGGCCGATGCCTAGCGCCGCATCGTCGCGCGCGGCGCAGGCAATGCCTTCCGGCAGGGGCAGGCGACCGAACCAGCTCGAGCGGCTCGCCCTCCTGATCGGTCTCGAGGACGGCCGCCGGCACGGCTGCGCAGCCCTGCCCGCGCGCGGCACCTGGCGAGCCCGACTGTACGCGCTGCTGCGCACCCTGACCGGGATCGAACCGCCGCGACCGCTTGCCGACCCACGGCTCGAGACGCTGCGACGGCTCGCCTGTGCCGCGCGTCTCGACGGCGCGGTCAAGGTCGGCGATTTGATCAGGCTCGCGTCCCGTCGCCGCGGCGGGGCGGCCGCGCGGCCCGGCTCCCGCCGCTGAACATGCGCATGCGCCTCCCATGCAGCCTGCGCCGCACATCGGCGTTCGCCGCACTCGCAGCGGTGCCGCTACTGGCCGGCCACCAGCTATCGCTCGCGCTCGGCTCGCCGCTGCTCGGCCTGATCGCCGTCGATCTTCTCCTGGTCAGCATCGCCTCGGTCTGGGCGAGCCTGCGGCAGGGCTGCGGCAAGGATCGATCGCCAAGGCCATCGGGCTGAGCGAGCGGGCGCACGGAGTCAGGATCGGGCCGCAATCAGCAAAATGGTCTGCTCGTCCACGAGATTGTCGAACCAGATGCTCAGCATGATCCTCAGCAATTGCTCGTTGGACGCCTCAGCGAACAAGGTCAGCGAGGCGTGGAGCCTGCCGGCGTCGGCGGCGCCGAACACCGAGCTCGGCGACCGGCCGGCGAGCCAGATGAGCGCCTCCACGCATTCGCGGTAGCGATTGCCGAGCAGCGGACAGGCGAGATAGGCGCGCGCCTCGTCGAGCGAGAGGAGCGCATAGGGATTGTCGACGCCGCTGCCGGTCGCCAGCCGGGGGAAGATGAAATCCATGTAGATCGTGCACATGCGGCCGCCGCGGAGCATCGCGATCGCATCCTCATAAACCGGGCGCTGCGCCTCGACGAAGGGCTGCAGATCCGGATCATCACGCATGTGCGGGTCTCCTCTTGATCCGCCCGCCGCTCAGCCGGCCACGAGATCGCGATATTCCGGATGCCTGGCGAGGAAGCGGGACAGGAACGGGCATTGAAACACGGCCTTGCGCCCGGACCGGCGGATCAGGTCGAGCGCGCCGGCCGCGAGCCGGCTGGCATGGCCCTGCCCGCTGAGCGCGAACGGCACCTCGGTGTGGACCAGGACCAGCGGCCCGCCGTCGGCGACGCGGTAATAGATGGCTGCGATCTCGCCGTCGCCGAGATCGAGCTCGAATCGCCGCTTCGCCGGGTTCTCCACGACCTGCATGTCGTTCACCTTCTTCTCCCCCGCGTCGACCTCATTGGGGACCCTGCACGTGCTTGGGCGACGCGTCGACCCGGACGAAGGTATGGGGGCGCCTCTGCTCGGAGCCAGCGCGCAGGGGCTAGAGGTCGATGATGCCCCGACGCGCGGCGACGGTGACGGCGTGGGTCCGGTCGGCGACGTCGAGCTTCGCGAAGATGCTCTTGAGGTGCGCCTTCACCGTCTCGTCGGACAGCGACAGCGCCCGCGCCACCTCCTTGTTCGACTGGCCGACCGCGACGAGGCGGAGCACTGCCGCCTCCCGTTCGCTGAGGCTGTCGTCGACGACATGGACCGCGATTTCGGCGGCCACCTCCCGGTCGACATGGCGGCGGCCGCGATGGACGTTGTGGATCGCGTCGATCATCTCAGTCCTGAGGCTGCTCTTGAGCAGATAGCCGGTCGCGCCGGCCTTGAGCGCGCGCACCGCCTGGACGTCGCCAGCATAAGTGGTGAGGACGAGGATTCGCGCGTCGGGCGTTTCCGTGCGGATCGCGGCAATCGCATCGACCCCGTTCATCACCGCCATCTGCAGGTCCATCAGGGTAACGTCGGGCCGCAATTCGCGATGACGTTCGACCGCCTCGGCGCCGTCGCTGGCTTCGCCGACAACGATCATGTCGGCGCGGTCCTCGAGGATCGAGGCGACCCCCTCGCGCAGCACCGGATGATCGTCGACGATCAGGATCCGGATCGGCGCTTGCTCCTGGTCATTCACGGCGTGAACCCTCCTTCCCGCGCAGGCGCCATCGCCGCCAGCCGTGGCGCGGCTTGTGGTCGGCATAAGCGAGCCGGGCCGGCACGGTGACCGTCACCGCCGAGCCCATTGCGCGCCGGCTGTCCAGTGAAAAGCTGCCGCCGATACGCTCAGCCCGCTCGCGCATCCCGATCACCCCGAAATGGCCCGCTCTGTGGCCCGCATCGACGACATCCTGCTCGACCCCGATCCCGTCGTCGCGAATCTCGACCGCGAGCTGCCGGCCGCCGAACCGGATCTCGATGTCGACCGACTTGGCGCGCGCGTGCCGGGCGATGTTGGACAGGGCCTCGTCGGCGATCCGGCCGAGCTCGACCGACACCAGCGGATGGACGGGGCGGGGCCGCCCCTCGGCCACGACGCGGATCGGCAGCTCCAGCCCGGCCATGGCGACCCGCTCGCTCAGCAGCCGCGCCAGGTCGCCGGAGCCGTCGGCAACGCGCAGGTCCTGAACCCGGTCGCGCCCTTCTGCGATGATGTCGTCGGCGCGCTTCAGCGCCGCTTCGAGATGGGTCCTGGCGGCGCCATCGTCGGGCAGCTTGTTGGCAACCGACTGGAACCGCAGCACCAGCCCCTGGACGCCCTGGAGCAGGGTGTCATGCAGCTCGCGGGCGATGCGCTCGCGCTCGGCGAGCCGCTCCTCGAGGCCGCTGCGGATCCGTGCCGCGACCTGCGCCATGCGCAGCCGGTAGGCGAGCCAGGCCACGGCCAGGACCAGCAGGATGCACAAGGCGAGGAACCATCGCGACTGCACGAAGGTCGGCGGGATGACGATGTCGACGGTGGCGCCCTCGGCGTTCCAGACGCCATGGTCGTTGGCGGCGATCAGCCGGAACCGGTAATGGCCCGGCGCGAGGTTGGTGTAGAAGGCCTGGCGCCGGGTGCCGGCCTCGACCCAGCCCCCGTCCTGCCCTTCGAGCCGGTAGCGGACCCGGGCGGCGCGCGGGTTGGAGAAGCTCAGCACGGCGAAGTCGATCTGTACGTTCGAACCGCCCGGCGGCAGCCGGACGCTGGCCGGGTCAGGATAGAGGCGATCGGCAGTGAGCGCGCTGATCGCAACCTTGGGCGGGCTCCTGCTGCGCGAGATGTCGGCGGGATCCAGCCACATGGTGCCGGTCTGGGTGGCGATCCAGATCCGGCCGTCGCCGCCCCGCACGATCGAGCGCCGGCTATGGTCGTGCGGGAGGCTGCGGAGCCCGTCCGCCGCGCCGAACAGCTCGACCGGCAAGGCAAAACGGGGGTCGACGAGCGCGCGCTCGAGCCCGGAAGTCGGGACCCGCGCCACTCCGGCCGAGCCCGCGAGCCAGGTCTCGCCGGCCGGTGTCTGGACCAGCCCGGTGATGCCGCTGAACGCGGGGACCCGACGCGCGGCGATCGCGTCGAACCGGCCGCCGCGAAGCCGGCCGAGGCCGAACCGGCCGCCGATGAACAAGGTGTCCGGCCGCACCGGAAACAGGGAGACCTCGTCCGGCTGGTAGCCGGCGAGCGGAAGCAAAGCGGTGGCCCGTGTCCCGTCGATCCGGCGCAGCGTGCCCTCGTCCCAATGGACCAGCAGGCGGCCCTGCGCGTCGCTGACCATGGTCCGTGGTGCGAACGGCTCGCCAGTGGCGCCCGACATAAGCTGCCAGCGCCCGGCCTGGTAGCGTGCCATTCCGCCGCGCGACGCGGTCACCCAATAGCCACCGCCGCGATCGAAGGCGCAGTCGTAGATGGTGCGGGTGACCGGCGCCCGCGTGCCCAGCCGCCGGGTCCGCCCGTCGCGCCAGATCACCACGTCGCGATCGTTGAGCCCGATCCAGATCGCACCGTCCGGCGCCTCGCACAAGGTCCGCGGCTCGACCGTGGAGCGGAAGATCGGCTCCGGGCGCCCCCCGGGGCGCACCCGGTAGACCGTAGCGGCCTGGCCGATATAGACGCTGCCGTCCGACGCGCTCAGCAGCAGGTCACCGAACGCAGCGGCGTCCTCGAGCAATGGCTCGACCAGCACGGTCGCGGGCCAGAACCGGTCGAGACCGCTCTCGGTCGCCGCCCAGACGCTTCCCTCGGC
>JAYRLF010000258.1:0-6341 GCA_041905385.1 Allosphingosinicella sp. | reverse complement strand
CCTCGCCGCGAACCCAGACCGGCATGTCGAAATTCTCGATATGGACGTTGCTGAAGCCAAGCTCGGTCAGCTTGCGTACCGCCCACTGCCGCGCCCGTTCCTCCGCCTCGGTGCCGGCCATGCGCTGGCCGACCTCGGTGGTGAGACCTTCGAGGAAATCCCAGGCGACGGTGTCCCCGGCGAGCGCCTGGTCGCGCAGCGCCGCGGCCGGATCCGGCAGCGGCGGCGGCGGGATGGCGGCGGCGGGCGTGAGCGCGGAGAGGGCGAGGGCGGCGAGCAGGAGACGATATTTCATGGCCGGCGCTTAGGCGGCGGCGCGGCGTTTGCCAATCCCGCAGTGGGATACTAGATGAGCCGCCAATTCCTGCATCTTTCAGCATTCGAATGGAAAGCGAGCGCCCCATGGCCGCGCAATACAGCTTTGTGATGAAGGGTCTGTCGAAGACCTTCCCCGGCGCCCCCAAGCCGATCCTCAACAACATCCACCTGCAATTCTATCCCGATGCCAAGATCGGCATCGTCGGCCCGAACGGCTCGGGCAAGTCGACCCTGATGAAGATCATGGCCGGCCGCGACACCGAGTTCGTCGGCGAGGCCTGGCCGGGGGAGGGGATCCGGGTCGGCTATCTCGAGCAGGAGCCGCAGCTCGATCCGAACAAGACGGTCAAGGAGAACGTCATGGACGGCGTCCGCCCGGTGGCGGACCTGGTCGACCGGTTCAACGAGATCAGCACCTTGATGGCCGACCCGCCCGAGGATGCGGATTTCGACGCCCTGATGACGGAGATGGGCGAGCTGCAGGAGAAGATCGACGCGGTCGACGGCTGGACGCTCGACAACCAGCTCGAGATCGCGATGGACGCCCTGCGCTGCCCGCCCGGCGACAGCCCGGTCGACAAGCTTTCCGGCGGCGAGAAGCGCCGCGTCGCGCTGACCCGCCTGCTGCTCGAGAAGCCCGACATCCTGCTGCTCGACGAGCCGACCAACCATCTCGACGCCGAGAGCGTTCAGTGGCTTGAAAAGCATCTGATCGACTATCCGGGCAACGTCATCCTCGTCACCCACGACCGCTACTTCCTCGACAATGTCGTCAACTGGGTGCTCGAGCTCGATCGCGGCCGCTATTATGTCTACGAGAGCAATTATTCCGGCTATCTCGAGAAGAAGGCGAAGCGCCTCGAGCAGGAGGAGCGCGAGGAGGCCGGGCGCCAGAAGGCGATCAACGACGAGCTCGAGTGGATCCGGCGCTCGCCCAAGGCGCGCCAGGCCAAGTCCAAGGCCCGTATCCGTGCCTTCGACGAGCTGGTCGAGGCGCAGGAGAATCGCACCCCTGGCAAGGCGCAGATCCTGATCCAGGTGCCGGAGCGGCTCGGCGGCAACGTTATCGACATCAAGGGCGTCTCCAAGGCCTATGGCGACAAATTGCTGTTCGAGGACCTGACCTTCTCATTGCCGCCGGGCGGGATCGTCGGCGT
The DNA here is from genome assembly GCA_041905385.1 of Allosphingosinicella sp. GTDB lineage: Bacteria > Pseudomonadota > Alphaproteobacteria > Sphingomonadales > Sphingomonadaceae > Allosphingosinicella. The sequence goes on along the minus strand of JAYRLF010000258.1, from coordinate 4,866 downwards.
GATCGGCCCGAACGGCGCCGGCAAGACCACCCTGTTCCGGCTGATCACGGGGCAGGAGGAGCCTGATGCGGGCGAAGTGAAGATCGGCCCGACCGTCCATCTCGGCTATGTCGACCAGTCCCGCGACGCGCTCAATCCGGCCCATAATGTCTGGGAGGAGATCTCCGATGGGCTCGATGTTTTCCGCTTTGGAAAACATGAGCTTGGAACTCGTGCTTATGTCGGCGCCTTCAATTTCCGCGGCCCCGACCAGCAGAAGAAGGTCGGCCAACTGTCGGGCGGCGAGCGCAACCGCGTCCATCTGGCGAAGATGCTCAAGGAGGGCGGCAACGTTCTCCTGCTCGACGAGCCGACCAACGATCTCGACGTCGAGACTTTGCGCGCGCTCGAGGAAGCGCTCGAGAATTTCGCCGGCTGCGCGGTGATCATCAGCCACGACCGCTTCTTCCTCGACCGGCTCGCGACCCACATTCTCGCCTTCGAGGGCGACAGCCATGTCGAATGGTTCGAGGGCAATTTCGAGGCCTATGAGGAGGACAAGCGTCGCCGGATGGGCCCGGAGGCGGATCGGCCGCACCGAATGACCTACAAGCGGCTGACGCGTTAAAAACTCAACCGTCATTCCAGCGAAAGCTGGAATCTCTTTTAGCCTTAGGCTTCGCCATTAAGGCACTGAGATCCCAGCTTTCGCTGGGATGACGTGCTTGTCACAACGTATAGTCGTAGCGGATGAAGCCGTGGTAGCGCGCTACTCGATCGTACAGCGCGCGGCCAGGAAGATTGTCCTCCTGGGTCAGCCAGTAATAACGCGCGGCGCCCTTCGCGCGTGCAGCCTCGGCGACCGCTTCGATCAGCGCCCGCGCGACGCCGCGGCCGCGCATATCGGGGGCGGTGAACAGGTCCTGCAGGTAGCAGACGTCGTCGGCCCAGCAATGCGGGTGGAAGAAATAGTGGGCGATGCCGACCAGCCGCCCGTCCAGACGCGCGCCGAGCCCGTGCACCGCGTCGCCCGCAATCAGACGCTGCCAGGCCCGCTCATAATCAGCATTCGAAGGATTCTCGCGGTAGAAGGCCTTGTAGCCGCGCGCGAGCGGCTCCCATTCCTCACGATCGTCTGCGGTAAGCCGCGCGATCGAGAGCGCACTCGTATTGGTGTCCGACATGCAAGGCCCCCGCGGCTAATATCGGCGCGAACCTAAAGACGAGGCCGGCGGGAGACGAGCGGAAAGTCAGTTTCTGCCGAGGCTGCCGGCTTTTTCCTCATATTCATTGGCCATCAGCAGCAGGGTCTCGATGGTCCGTTCGTCCATGATCGACTGGGCGAGGCGGCGGCAGCGCTGCGCCTGGGCAAGCAGGGCATCGCTCTGGCGCCGGTCGGTGATGTCGATCAGCAGGTTGATCGCGCCAATCAGGGTGCCGTCGCCATCGAAGATCGGGGTCGGGTAGGGAATGAACAGGACGCGTCTCCCGTCGGGCCGCTCAGCGACGGCGACGACTCCGCGCACCGGCCGTCGTTGCTGGACCGCAATGGCCATCGGGCAGGTGTCATGCGGCATCGGGACGCCATTCTCGTCGTAGAGCCGCCAGGCCACGCACCATTTGTCCTTGCCGGCGATCGGCGTGCGGCCGGCGAATTCCGCACAGGCTCGATTGAAGAGGCGAACGGTGCCATCGACGTCGGTGACATAGATCGGGACCGGCAATTGCTCGAGCACGGCCGACAGCGACCCCGGGTCGCGGCGCGCCGCCAGGATGGCAAGGCTCAGCATCTCATCCGGATCCGCCGGCAGGGCCATGGCAGGCGCGGGCGGCACGTCGAGAGTCGGCGAGGCAGTCGGATCCCCCATAGGGGGAGTTTAACCCAGATCAGTGCGCTTGGTTCCTTCTATCCCCAGCAAAATGTTCGAAAAACCATGTCGGGCGGCCGACGCGGAGCGACCCGGCTGCGACGGCCGCGCGATTCCGGCTTGTCGGCCGCCCGCCTAACGGACCAAAAGGCGGTCGATTCCAGGGGAGGGTATGACGTGGCACGATGGAATGTCCGCAAGGCGGTGGTGGCGGCCGAGGATCTCGCGCCGGAGCATCGGCTGACCCCGAGCCTGAGCTGGCCGCACCTGATCGCGCTCGGCGTCGGCGCGATCGTCGGCACCGGCATCCTCACTTTGACCGGTGTCGGCGCGGCCAAGGCCGGGCCCGCCGTCATCCTTTCCTTCGCGATCGCCGGCATCATCTGCGCCGCCGCCGCCCTCGCTTATGCCGAGATGGCGACGATGATCCCGACTTCGGGCAGCGCCTATACCTACACCTATGTCGTGCTCGGCGAGCTGCTCGCCTGGATCGTCGGATGGAGCCTGATCCTCGAATATTCCCTGGTGGTGAGCGCGGTCGCGGTCGGCTGGTCCGGCTATGCCTCCCCGTTGCTCGAGGCCTGGCTCAGCTTTCCCACGGCGCTGACCCAATCGCCCGAGCTGGGCGGCGTCATAAACCTGCCCGCCATCTTCATCATCGCCGTCGTCGCCGGCCTGCTGATCTACGGGACCCGCGAAAGCGCGACGCTCAACGCGGTGCTGGTCGTGGTCAAGGTGATCGCCCTGGTCGTCTTCATCGCGGTCACCTTGCCCTATTTCAACGCGGCCAATTTCGAGCCCTTCATGCCGTTCGGCTTCCCCAAGACCGGACCGTCCGGGTCCGAGGTCGGCGTCATGGCGGCGGCGGCGATCATCTTCTTCGCCTTCTACGGCTTCGACGCGATCGCGACCGCCGCCGAGGAAGCGAAGAATCCCGGCCGCGACCTGTCGATCGGCATCGTCGGCTCGATGTTCGCCTGCATCATCATCTACATGGCGGTCGCCGCGGCCGCGATCGGCGCGCTCGCCTACACCCGCTTCGCCAACAGTCCCGAGCCGCTCGCCTTGATTCTGCGCGAGATCGGCCAGCCGCTCGCCGCCCAATATCTGGCGCTGTCGGCGGTGATCGCGCTGCCGACGGTGATCCTCGCTTTCTTCTTCGGCCAGAGCCGCATCTTCTTCGTGATGGCGCGCGACGGCCTGCTCCCGCAGGCCCTGGCGCGGGTGTCGTCGCGCGGCTCGCCGGTGCGGATCACCATCTTCACCGCGGTGATCGTCGCCGTGCTCGCCGGCATCGTGCCGCTCGACCAACTGGCGGCCCTCGCCAATGCCGGCACGCTGACCGCCTTCATCGCGGTCTGCGTCTGCATGCTGGTGATGCGCAAGCGGGCGCCTGACGCGCCGCGCAGGTTCCGCACGCCGCTCGCCTGGCCGGTTGGGATCGTCGGCATCCTCGGCTGCCTCTATCTGCTCTACAGCCTGCCGCAGCGGACCCAGATCTGGTTCCTGGGCGCGCATGTGGTCGGGCTCGCCATATATTTCCTCTATAGCGCCCCGCGCAGCGTCGCGGGCAGGGAGGCCGCATGATCAAGCGTTGGCTCGCAACCCTGCTGGTCCTGATCGCAGCGCCGGCAATCGCCCAAACGCCCGTGCCCGCCGCGGCGCCGCCGGCAACCGTCCGGGTGGTCCTGACCACCGAGCTCGGCCCGATCACGGTCGAGCTCGAGACCGGCCGCGCGCCGATCACCGCCGGCAATTTCCTGCGCTATGTCGACAGCCGGCGGATGGACGGCGTGACCTTCTACCGGGCGATGAAGGTCGGCGCGACCGGCGGGCTGATCCAGGGCGGCGTGCGCGATCCGCGTCGGCTCTATCCGCCGATCGCCCATGAGCCGACCAGCCAGACCGGGCTGACTCACAGCGCCGGGGCATTGTCCGCGCCGCGCTGGGCGCCGGGCACCGCGCGCGGCGACTTCACGATCCTGCTCGAGCCGGCGCCGGCTTATGACGCCAACCCGTCCGCGCCCGGCGACAATCTCGGCTATGCCGTGTTCGGCCGCGTCGTCGACGGGATGGACGTCGTCCGCCGGATCCATCAGGCGCCGACCTCGGCGACCGAAGGCGAGGGGGTGATGCGCGGCCAGATGCTGAGCCCGCAAATCCGCATCATCACCGCGCGCCGGGTGGCGGCACCGGCGAACTGACCCCCTGTTGCCCGGCGAAGGCCGGGGTCCAGAAGAGCGGTTTCGAAGTCGCTGGGCGCGAATCTGGGCCCCGGCCTACGCCGGTGAACTATCCATGGATCACGCCGGCGCGAATTCGCCGCTGCCTTCCTCGCAGACATGCAGAATGCCGTCGGCGATCGCGAAATAGGCGCCGTGCAGCTTGAGCCGGCCATCCTCGACCCGCTCGCTGACCCAGGGAAAGGTGCGCAGGTTGCGCAGCGAGATGCGCACGCCCTCCATCTCCATCTCCTGGAAGGCGGCCCGCTCGAGGTCCGGGTGCGCGGCGCGGATCCGGTCACGCGCCGAGGACAGCATGTCGATCCAGTGGGCGATGAAATGCCCTGCGCCATGATCGGCATTGTCGAATTGCCCGGTCAGCGCCGCCGCGCAGCCGCCGCAGAAGCCGTGGCCCATCACGACCAGCTCGTCGACCTGGAGCTGGGTGACAGCGAATTCGAGCGCCGCCGAGACGCCATGATAATTGTTGTCCGGCTCGAACGGCGGCACCAGGTTGGCGACGTTTCGGACGACGAAGATCTCGCCGGGACGCGCATCGAAGATCTGGGCTGGATCGACGCGGCTGTCGGAGCAGGCGATCACCATCACCTTGGGGCTCTGTCCCTCGGCGAGCTCGGCCCAGCGCTCGCGCTGCGCCTCCCAACCGCGTTCGCGGAACCGGCGATAGCCTTCGATCAGTGCATTGAAGTCAGCCATGGGGCCTTTTGTTGTTGTGCTGCGCCGGCCCGCTCCCCCACCCGACCTCCCGACAGGGTATGCTATGGGTGGTCGGGTGG
>JAYRLF010000257.1:0-6383 GCA_041905385.1 Allosphingosinicella sp. | reverse complement strand
CGCTGGCGCGGTCGATCGATTGCCAGCTACTTACCAGTAGCTGGCTGCACTCTCTTCCTCCCAGCGCGCTTCTGCCTGCCATCACGACCTCATAAATGGCGGGTCCGAGGCCCTGAATCGCGTTCGCAACCGATCTGTTCGATCGGCTCGTGCCCTGGCTGATGCTCAATCATCAGGGCCTGAGCATCCTCATCCACCCGAACAGCGGCCGGCCGCGCGAGGATCACCTCTTCAACGCGCTCTGGATCGGGCCGAGGCTGCCGCTCGACGATGAAGTTCTTCCGGAGCGGGAGGATGTGCCGGAGGGGCCGGGCCAGCCGAACACGCGGCCCACCCTCGCGCCACCCTCATGTTCCGATTAGGAAATTGGTTAGCGTTATCAGGCTAGCCAGCACGGATGAGCGCGAACTTTTCCATCCAGGTCGATCCGCTGCGCGATCTCGTGCGCATCCACATGGCGGGCTTCTTCAGCGAGGCCGACGTCGAGGACTTCCTTGCGGCGCGCAGCGATGCGCATCGCAGGCTGCGCTGTCCGCCCAATGCCCACCTGACGCTCAACGACGTCAGCGGCATGAAGATTCAATCGCAGGAGGTCGTCGCCGCCTTTCGGGCGATGCTCGCGTCGCCCGAATATCAGTCCCGGCGCCTCGCCTTCGTGACCGGCTCGACCCTCGCCCGGGGCCAGCTGCTTCGGGCATCGGGCGGCCGGAACGTCCGATGCTTCGACACCGTCCCGGCCGCTGAAGCATGGCTGTTCGAATCGGACCAGGACCGGGTCGAGGAGCCGCGGCGCCGGGTCGGCTGATCGCGCGACGGGGCTGGCCTCGCCCCGAAGCCGTCGCTATCTCGCGGCGACGCTGACCGCCGGAGTATCCATGTTTCGTGCGCTTTATGATTGGACGCTGCGGCTGGCAGGCCACCGGCACGCGGTCCGCTCGCTCGCCGTCATCTCCTTCTGCGAGAGCAGCTTCTTCCCGATCCCCCCCGACGTGATGGTCGTCCCGATGGTGCTCGCGCGCCGGGACGAGGCCTATAAGATCGCTGCGGTCTGCACGATCTCGTCGGTGCTGGGCGGCATGCTTGGCTATGCGATCGGCTATTATCTGTTCGAAAGCGTCGGCCAGTGGCTGGTCAACCTCTATCACATGCAGGCGCGGATGGAGGATCTGCGCCTGCTCTACGACCAGTGGGGCGCCTGGGTGATCCTGATTAAGGGCTTCACGCCGATCCCGTTCAAGCTGGTCACGATCGCGAGCGGCTTCTTCCAGTATAATTTCCCGATCTTCGTCGCGCTCGCGACGATCACGCGCGGCGCCCGCTTCTTCCTGATCGCCTGGCTGCTCAAGCGCTACGGCGCGCCGATGCAGGAATTCATCGAGCGCCGCCTGACCCTGATCGGATGGCTCTTCCTGATCGCCCTGGTCGGCGGCTTCGCGGCCATCGCCCTGATCTGATCGGCCAGGATCTGATCGGCGAGGCGATCCGTCAGCGCGTCGCGGCGGCGATCGAGGCGGCGACGTCGCGCGCCATGGCGAACTGGGAGTCGCGATCGGCGATTCGGTAGCGCCGCGCGATGAAGCCGAAATCGGTCCACGCGACCCAGACCTGGCCGGCCTGGTCCTCGACGACGAGCATCCGCACCGGCCAATCGAGGCCGGCCAGCGGATTGGACTGGAGGAACTGGACGCCGAGCGGCGGATTGCCGAACAGCAGCAGCGTCGACCGGCGGATGTCGAGATGGGCGCCGCTGCCAAGCCGGGCCTGGTCGATCTCGGCGAAGACCGGAATGCCCTTGCCGGCGATGTCGGCCCGCAGCCGGCGGACCGTTTCGTCGAAGCCATGCGCGCTTTGCTGCCGCAGCACGCCATCGGCCGGAGCGGCCGCTACGGTCACGGGTTCGGCCATTGCGGGAGGCGTCAGTGCGCTGCAAGCGGCGAGAGCGGCGGCGGCGAACAGGGCGGGGCGGCGCATCATGGATCTCCTCGGGCGTTTGCTTGGCCCGAGCATCGCCGAACCCGCGGCAGCGGTGAAATCGCGTCTGGCTATCGGATCGATGCGTCTCTTCTATCGCTCACGCTGGTTCGCCCCGGGAGGCGCGGATCCAGCGCGAGAACAGGTCCTGCACCGCCGCACTTTGCGTGATCACGTCCTGAACGTCGGCAAAAGCGAGCACGCCCCGGTCCGGCGCCGCCCAGCGGGCCAGCCCTTGCGGATCGCCGAAGCGGAATCCGGCTGCATCCTTCGTCTTGGCGCCGCGATGAAGGACGACGCGGACGCCGCCCTTGCGGTCGAGCCCCAGGGTGATGCGATCCGCGCCGCCGTCGCAGAAGCTCGGCGCGTTCCACTTGATATGCTCGGTGACGCCGGCTTCTGCAGCCAGCGCCAGGCGGCGGAGACGCGACACGATCGCAGCCTCGTTCTCGCCGAGCGCCGCGACATAGTCGTCGACCTCGGCACTGCCCCAACGGGCCACGGCGCTAGTCGGCGGTTCTTTCGACCGCGTCGCCAACCGATTCCAGATCTCGGCCGACGCCCCGCACGGTGTTGCAGGCGCTCAGCAATAGGGTAACGGCCATCGCCGCGACGAGGATGCGCATCAGTCGATTTTCCTTTCGCGCGCATCCTAATATGTTTCGGCGCCGTCGCAACTCGGCCCGGCGCATGGCCGGCCCGATCCGGCGATGGCAGGCCCCGATTTCGGGCCCAGCAACGACAGGAGGACGGCGGTGGCGGCAGGTGGGACAAGGGGCGTGCTCCGGCGTCGCGGCGATGGCGAGGCCCGCGTCGAACCCGTCGAATTGTTCTTCGACCTCGTCTTCGTCTTCGCGATCACCCAATTGTCGCACAGCCTGATCGCGCATCCGACCGCGCTCGGCGCGGTCGAGACCCTGCTGCTGCTGGTCGCGATCTGGTGGTCGTGGATCTATTCCGCCTGGGTCACCAACTGGCTCGATCCCCATCGCACCTACGTCCGGCTGCTGCTCTTCGTGATGATGGCGACCGGCCTCGTCGTCTCGATGTCGATCCCGCAGGCGTTCGGTGCGCGCGGCCTCTATTTCGCGTCCGCCTATGTCGCGACCGAGCTGATCCGTTCGAGCTTCACCATGCTGGCGATGCGCCGGCACGACCGCGCGAATTTCCTCGGCTTCGCCCGAATCCTGACCTGGCAGTCGCTCGCCGCGATTTTCTGGATCCTCGGCGCGTTCGCGGAGGGCGATGCCCGGATCCGCCTGTGGCTGGCGGCGATGCTGATCTCGCTGCTGGGGCCGATCCTCTATTTCCCGGTGCCCGGCCTCGGCAGCTCGCGGGTCGAGGATTGGAGCGTCGATCCGCACCATCTCGCCGAGCGCTGCGGACTGTTCGTCATTCTCGCGCTTGGTGAATCCATCCTGATCATGGGCGCGACCTTTGCGGGGATGGATTGGACCGCGCAGCGGCTCGCCGGCTTCGGCATCGCCCTGGCCGGCACCATTTCCTTGTGGTGGCTCTATTTCAACATCGGCGCGGTGCGGGCCGCACGCGAATTCGCCCATAGCGACGCGCCCGGGCGCGTCGCGCGGCTCGCCTACACCTATCTGCACCTGCCGATCGTCGCCGGCATCATCATCTCGGCCGCGGCCGTCGAATGGGTGGCGGCCCATCCCGATGGCCATGTCGACATCCACGTCGCGCTGGCGACGACCGGCGGACCGGGCCTCTACCTGCTCGGCCTCGCGGCGTTCAAGCGCGCCACCGGCGCCGCCTATTGGCCGCTTTCGCACCTGGTCGGGCTCGGCGCGCTTGCGGCGCTGGCGCTCGCGGCGCCTCTGTTTCAGCCGTGGCAGCTGGCGGCGGCGGTGGTCGCGACCCTCGTCGCGACCGCCCTTTGGGAAACCCGCTCGCTGCGCACGCTGCACGAGGCCCACGCCGCCGGCGCGGCCTGATCGCCGGGTCTGCCGGCCGGAAAGGATGAAGCCGCAGTCCCTGGCCAAGGACTGCGGCTTCGGGCCAATGTGACGATCGACGATCGCTGGCGGGCCGATCATAGCCAGGATACGCGCCGGGGAACAGGCGCTTTGCCGGTGCGCCCGGATCGTCTAGCCTGAAGCGATGGTGCGAGCCGTCCTTCTCGCCGCCCTGCTGGTCGCGGCCTGCTCCCGGGCGCAGCCGTCCGGCGGCAATGGGCAAGCCGGTCCCGTCGGGACGCCTGAGGGCAACAGGCAGGGCGGTCCGGCCGCGCCGCCAGCGGGTGGCGATGATGCCTGCAGGCCGGGATATGACTGCGCCGACCTCGCGCCGGCTGAGCGCATGCGCGGCGTCTGGGTGACCGGGTTCGAGCGATCGGCCTTCGTTCCGAACGCCATCGCGGCGCCGGCTTATGGCGATCCGACGCCCGACCGAATCTGGCTCGACTTTGCCGACGGCTCGCCGCCCGATCCGGCGCTGCGCGCCGAGCTCGACAAGATGGGGACGACCGCGGCGGTCGCGCTCGAGTTCATCGGCCGGCGCTCGCGCGGCCCCGGCAATTTCGGCCATATGGGCGGCGCGCGCGAGATGGTTCGGGTCGAGCGCATCATCTCGGCCCGCATTATCGGACCGATCCGCCGTCCGCCCGACTGAGGCCGCCGCGCGGCCACTTTCGTCGCGACCGGCCCACGCGGGCGCGATCGGTTCGAGCGGCCCGCGATCGGACTGCTTCCTTTCGGTCCTTGGATTGCTCAAGTTGCTGTGGAGAAACAAGAATTCCCGGGATCGCGGGACTACCGGCGCCGCGTCTGACTGAGGCATTTTCGCCACACCCGCCAAGCGATTCAAAAACTTGCGCTTTTCCATGCAACCTAAGGAGGTGTCCGGGGTTGGCGGACCGGGCCGGAAAGGTGCTGTTCATCTTAGCAGTGAACTGCGACTTTTCGGCAACATTTCGGGGGCGAAGCGTGCTTGCACGTAATCTCCGCTTACCGTAAGGAGTTCACCGTCGTTCCCGATTGGGACGCAGAAGAAAGGGGAAGATTATGCGGAAGCTCGCCATTGTTGTGGCGCTGTCGTCAACCGTGCTCGCGACTCCGGCACTTGCGCGCAACGGCGCCTGGTATGTCGGCGGCGATTTCGGTGCGATGATCGTTGAGGACATCCCGTTCGATTTCGGGGCAGGCCCGATCATCCCGACGGGCACCAGCCAGATCGAGATCGACCATGAATATGGCTTCGATGGCGCTCTCTTCGTCGGCTATGACCTCGGCGCGGTTCGGCTCGAGGCCGAAGTCGCCTACAAGCGGGCTCGTCTCGACCAGCTCGAGACCGTGATCTGCCTTCCCGGCGACTGCGCTCCCGGCACCGCCCGTCCGGCAATCGTCGCTGATGCCGGCGGTGGCAACACCACCGCGCTCAGCTTCATGGTCAACGGCATGTTCGACTTCGGCGACGAAGACGGCATCAGCGGCTTCATCGGCGGTGGTGTCGGTGTCGCCCGCGTCAGCTACAACAACCTGCGTCGCTTCTCGAACCAGGGCCCGTTCCTGGACGATTCCGACACCGGCTTCGCGTGGCAGGTCGTTGCCGGCGTTCGCCAGGCGATCACCGACAATCTCGATGTGACCCTGCGCTACCGCTGGTTCAACGTCGACGACATCCGGACCGTGGCCTGGCTGGGCCAGGAATCGCAGTCGCGGTTCCGCTCGCACAGCTTGCTCGGCGGCATCACCTACAATTTCGGCGCTCCGCCGCCGCCCCCGCCGCCTCCGCCGCCGCCTCCGCCGCCTCCGCCTCCGCCTCCGCCGCCCCCACCGCCGCCGCCGCCTCCGCCGCCGGTGAATCCGGGGCCGTTCATCGTGTTCTTCGACTGGGATAAGTCGGACATCACGCCTCAGGCTGCGGCGATCCTCGACAATGCGGCTGCTGCCTACCAGCAGGTTGGCTCGGCCCGCGTGGTTCTCGCCGGTCACGCCGACCGTTCGGGTGCCGCCGACTACAACGTCGGTCTGTCGCAGCGTCGTGCCGACAATGTCGCGTCCTACCTCGAGGGCCGTGGCGTGCCGCGCACCGCGATGTCGACCGAAGCGTTCGGTGAGAGCCGTCCGCTGGTCGAGACCGCCGACGGCGTCCGCGAGCCGCAGAACCGGCGCGTGGAAATCACCTTCGGCCCCGGCTCCGGCTGGTAAGAAGGGGCTCCCGCCGCTTCGGCGGCGGGAATGCCAGGAATTTGGGAGCTGGCCTTCGGGCCGGCTCCCTTTCTTTTTTGGTTGTTAGGATGTCCGCTCGCCCGGATCGCACCAGCCCCACTCCCCCACCCATGGTCCCGGATCCAAAGGACCATGCGGGGCATGGTCCGCCGGGACCATTCCCAACGACAGGTTATGCTGTGGGAGGCCGGGTGGGGGAGCGGGCCGGTGCAGAACCAATAGAAC
>JAYRLF010000256.1:3421-6393 GCA_041905385.1 Allosphingosinicella sp. | reverse complement strand
CGCCACCGGGCCGGCCGTTAGGACCGCGCCTCGCGCGTCGTACTGATCGCGTCGCGCAGCGCTTCGTAGCCGACGGCGCCGTGGAAGACCTGGTCGCCGACGACGAAGACCGGGGTGCCGCTCGCGCCGATCGAGCGGGCGAGCTCGTAATTGCGCTGGATCTCGCGGCGATATTCGTCGGTGAGCTGGGCGGCCGGCAGCTGCAAGGCAGCGCTGGTCGCGGCGAGATTTTCGGGGCTCGGCGGCCCGCTTGCGAACAGGCGATCGTGGAACTGGCGGAAGCGGCCGGCGCGGGCGGCGGCGAGGCTGGCGATCGCCGCCTGCTCGCTGTTCGGGCCGAGCACCGGATATTCGCGCCAGACCACTTTCAGCCGATTGTCCTCGCGCAGCAGCCGGGCGATGGCGGGGTTGGAGGCGCGGCAGAAGCCGCAGGCATAATCGAAGAATTCGACCAGCACGACGTCGGCATCGGCGGCGCCGGCCCACGCGCTGTGGAAGGGCGTCTCGATCGCGGTGCGGTTGGTGCCGACCGCCCGCGCCATCTCGCGCGAGCGCAGCACCTCCATCGCCTCGGGCAGAACCTCAGGATTGCTGAGCAGATAGGAGCGGACGAAATAGCCGTTGAAGGCAAGCATCAGGCCGACGCCGATGCCGATCCCGACGAGGCCGGCCAGCGTCGTCGCCTTCCAGCTCGTCGCCGGCTCACCACCCCCTTCCGCCATCAATTCCTCCGGCGCTGCTGCTGGACCGCGGTACGAGAGACCATCGCAATGTCCTGGGCGCGCAGCCAGTCGGAGGTGCCGACCGGGATGCCCATCATCGCCTGCTCGGCGTTGGGCAGCGCTAGCTGCGGCTGGCCGGTCAGATTGTAGCGTTCCGCGGTCGCCAAAGCGGCCCGCGCCTGATCGCCCTCGCGGTCATAGACGATGCCCAATTGGTACCAGGCGAAGGGATTGGAATTGTCGCGCGCGACCGCGACCCTCAGCACCCGCTTCGCCTCCTCGAAATTGGCAGAATCCTCGGTGGCGATCAAAGCATGGCCGAGCAAGGCGGCGATTAGCGGCTGGTCGTTCGAGCGGCGCACGGCCTCGCGCAGCGATTCGAGCGCCTCCTGCGGCCGCCCCGATTCGAGCAGGATCTGGCCGCGCAGCTCGAGGAAATAGGGATCGTGCGGCGCGTCGCGCAGCAGGCTCTCGGCCTCGGCCAGCGAGCGCTCCGGGTGGGCGGTGCGGTGGAGGACGTAGGCGCGGGCATAGCGGGCCGGCACCGAACGGTCGGACTCGGGATAGCGGTTCAGCACCTGGCGCGGTTCGTCGACGAAGCCGCTGAGCTTGGCGCGGACGCGCTGGAAACGCGCCTCGAGCGCCGGGTCGGTCGGCCGATCCCAGCCGGCCGCATTCTGATAAGTCTCCTCGAGCCGGGCGATCCGCTCCGCATTGAGCGGATGGGTGCGCGCATAGCCATTGTCCTGCGGGATGTTCAGCCGGAATTCGAGATTCTGGAGGCGGCGGAAGAAAGCGAGCGAGCCGCGGCCGCTGATCCCGGAGCGGGTCAGATAGGTCGCACCGGCCTGGTCGGCGGCATTCTCCTGGACGCGGCTGAAGGCGAGGAAGGAGCCCAGGGCGGCCTGCTGGCCGGCGGCGAGCACGCCCATGCCGGCCTCGCCGGCGCCGGCCGCCATCGCCGCCGCGCCGAGCAGCAGCGACAGCAGCATGATGCCGGTGGCGCGCTGGGCGCCCTGAGTGATGCCGATGATGTGGCCGCCGGTGATATGGCCGAGCTCGTGGGCGATGACGCCCTGAACTTCATTGGCATTGTCGGCGGCGGTGATCAGGCCCGAGTGGAGATAGACGGTCTGGCCGCCGACGACGAAGGCGTTGATCTCGCTTTCGTTGAGGACGACGACGTTCACATTTTCCGGCCGCAGCCCCGCCGCTTCGATCAGCGGCCGCGACATGTCGCGCAGCAGCGCCTCGGTCTCGGCGTCGCGCAGGATCTGCTGCGCCAGCGCCGGCCGCGCCGCGACGAAGAAGCTGAGCGCGAGCAGCATCAGCAGCCGCGCCAGCCACGTCGTCAGCGGCCGCGATCGGGAGGCACCCATCATCGGCATCGACTTTCCCCTGCCGGCCTGAACCGCAGATGAAAGAACCGGGCCATTGCGGCGAGCGTCAGGCGCCGAAGGTCCGCTGCCACCAGCCGCGGCGCGGCGAGCCGTCGCCCGGCTCCTCGGAGTCGGCGGGCGCCTCGTCGCCGGCCTCTTGCACGGCCGGGGCGGCAGCGGCCGCGGCCTTGCGGGTCCGGCGGCGCGGCGCCGGGGCGCTGTCATTGGCGGCCTCGGGCACCGGCTCCGCCGCGGGGGCGGGCTCGGCGGCTTCTGGCGCCGGCTCGGCTTCGGCCTTCTTGCGGCGGCCGCCGCGCTTCTTCGGCTGCGGTTCCTCGGCTGGAGCCGGCTCGGGCTCGGCGGCAACCGGTTCGGCGGGCGCCTCGGCGACAGGCTCGGGGGCCTCGGCCTCCTCGCCCCGCTTGCGGGCACGCGGCCGGCGGCGGGTCTTGGGTGCGGGCGCTTCGTCTTCGGCAGCAGCCTCGACCGGCTCGGGCGCCGCCTCGACGGCCTCCGCGGCGATCGGCTCGGCCTCGCCCTCGGTCTCCTCGCGCTCGCCTTCCGGACGATCGCGGCGGCGCCCGCCGCGACGGCCGCGGCGACGGCGACGGCGACGACCGTCGCGATCCTCGCCGCGATCGCGGTCGCGGTCGCGGCCGGGGCGATCACCCTCGGCTTCGGCCTCGACCTCGGCTTCCTCGTCCTCCTCTTCCTCGAAATCCTCCTCGGGGAGGTCGGCCTCATCCTCTTCGACGATCGGCGCCTGGACCAATGCGACCGGGCGCTCGACCGGCGGCGGGCCCATCGATTCGACGGTCATGCGCGCGCCCTCGAACTGCTCCTCGATCACCACCTCGATGGTGACGTGGTA
>JAYRLF010000256.1:0-3411 GCA_041905385.1 Allosphingosinicella sp. | reverse complement strand
CTCGACGTCGATGATCTCGTCGCGCTTGCGGTTGAGCAGATAGATGGCGGCGTCGCGGCCTGCGCGCAGCAGCAGCCGCGAGCCGCGGCCGCGGGCGGCCTCGTCCTCGAGCATGCGCAGCGCCGACAGGCCGGCGGACGAGACGGTCCGCATCAGGCCGGTACCGTCGCAATGCGGGCAGGGCCGGGTCGAGGCCTCGAGCACGCCCGTGCGCAGCCGCTGGCGGCTCATCTCCATCAGGCCGAAGGAGGAGATGCGGCCGACCTGGATGCGGGCGCGGTCGTTCTTCAGCGCCTCCTTCATCGCCTTCTCGACCTTCCGGATATGGCCGTTCGATTCCATGTCGATGAAGTCGATGACGACCAGTCCGGCCATGTCGCGCAAGCGCAGCTGGCGGGCGATCTCGTGAGCCGCCTCGATGTTGGTCGAATAAGCGGTCTGCTCGATATTGTGCTCGCGGGTGGAGCGGCCGGAGTTGATGTCGATCGAGACCAGAGCCTCGGTCGGGTTGATCACGACATAGCCGCCCGATTTCAGCTGGACGACCGGCTGGTACATCGCGCTCAACTGATCCTCGGCGCCGTAGCGCTGGAACAGGGGCACCGGATCGACATATTGCTTCACCCGCCGGACATGGCTCGGCATCAGCAATTTCATGAAGTTGCGGGCGTCGCGATGGCCGGAATCGCCCTCGACGATCACCTCTTCGATGTCGCGATTGTAGATGTCGCGGATCGCGCGCTTGATGAGGTCGCTGTCCTGGTAGATCAGGGCCGGCGCCGAGCTCTTCAGCGTGTTGTCGCGGATCTCGTCCCAGAGCCGGGCGAGATAATCGAAGTCGCGCTTGATCTCGGTCTTGGTGCGCTGGAGGCCGGCGGTGCGGACGATCAGGCCCATGGTCGACGGCAGGTTCAGGTCGGCCATGATCTGCTTGAGCCGCTTGCGATCGGCGCCGCTCGAGATCTTGCGGCTGATGCCGCCGCCATGGCTGGTATTGGGCATCAGCACGCAATAGCGGCCGGCGAGGCTCAGATAGGTGGTCAGGGCCGCGCCCTTATTGCCGCGCTCCTCCTTGACGACCTGGACCAGCAGCACCTGGCGGCGCCGGATCACGTCCTGGATCTTGTAGCGGCGGCGAAGATTCTGGCGCTTGCGGCGCAGCGACTCCGCGGCGCTCTCCTCGGAGCCGTTCTCGGCCTCCTCGGCCGGGGCGGGCGGGGCGGCCTCCTCGCCATTCTGCTCGTCGGACTCGACGCCGTCGGATTCGGCGCTGTCGTTTTCGGCGCTCATGGGCGCCTCGTCGACCTCGATCACGCCGCCGTCCGTATCCTCCTCGCGGTCGAATTCGGCGGCGCGCAGCCGCGCCTCTTCCTCGGCGTGCTCGGCTTCCTCGCGCAGCAGCGCGTCGCGATCCTCCTTGGGGATCTGATAATAATCCGGGTGGATTTCGGAGAAGGCCAGGAAGCCGTGGCGATTGCCGCCATAGTCGACGAACGCCGCCTGCAGCGACGGTTCGACCCTGGTTACCTTGGCGAGATAGATGTTGCCCTTGAGCTGCTTGTGCTCGGCGGATTCGAAATCAAATTCCTCGATCCGATTTCCCTTGAGCACGGCCACCCGGGTCTCCTCCTGGTGGCGCGCGTCGATCAGCATGCGCATTGTCATTATTATCACTCCACGCGCCGACGTCTGACCTGAAGGCCGAAGGGCCGGCGCGCTCGAATATGGACGGCCGCGCGGCCGTGTGGGGCCGCGCGTCCTGTGTCCGGGTTGAAAGATGAAAGTGCGTGTCCGCTGCCTGCCGTCGGCCGGTCCGATATGCCGGCCGCAAATCGCCGCTCGCAAGGCCGGACCCGATCGGGCGGCGCTTCGAGCTGGCGGAAAGATACGACATGCAGCGTCAACCTAGATGGCCGGAAAGGAGTCCGGCGAAATTCCAATCGCCCGGCAAAATGGCGGGATTCCCGCCGTTTTCGGTGCGATTCATGGCTGCTAGCACCGGCCGGGCCGACCGGCAACCGCCATACGGGAAAATCCGCAGGCCGGACTGATGCGCGCAGAATGGGTTTCGAACAGCCCTCCACCGCATCCGCCTCGCGCACGGGGAGAGGAACCATTTCCCGCTGGACCGGCGCCCTCACCCCACGGCAAGGTGCCGGTGATGATGTGGGTATTGATGCTGCTGCTGGCAATGCTGGACCCGCTGCGGACGGTGCCGGGGCCCGCCGCCGGCCCGGCCGCGGGCCGCGGCGGCCAGAGCGTGTCGATCCCGCTGGATCCGCCGACCGCGGACGCGCGCGGGGCGCTCCCGCGGGTGACGGCGGCGCGCGGCGCAAACCCGCCGCTGGTGGTGATCGATCCCGGTCATGGCGGCCGCGATCCCGGCGCGACCTCCGAATATAGCCGCGTCCCGGAAAAGGACATCACGCTCGCGCTCGGCCGCGCGATCCGCGACGCCCTCGCCGCGACCGGGCGGGTGCGGGTCGCGCTCACTCGCGAGGACGACCGCTATCTGGTGCTGCAGGACCGCTACGAGATCGCGCGGCGGCTGGGCGCCGATCTGTTCATCTCGATCCACGCCGACACCGCGCCGGCCAACGACCAGGCGCGCGGCGCGACCATCTACACCTTGTCCGAGGTCGCCTCCGACCGCGAGGCGGCGCTGCTGGCCCAGCGCGAGAACCAGGCCAATCTGATCGCCGGCGCGCGGCTGAGCCCCGACCCGAACGTCAACGTGATCCTGATCGACCTCGCCCAGCGCGAGAGCATGAACGTCTCCGCCGATTTCGCGCAGCTGCTCCATCGCGAAGCGGGCCAGGTCTTCCCCTTCCGCCCGCAATGGCACCGCTTCGCCGCCTTCATCGTCCTCAAGGCGCCCGACATCCCCTCGGTCCTGTTCGAATCCGGCTATCTCACCAACCCGGTGGATGCGGCCTATCTCCAGTCGGCCGAGGGCCGCACCCAGATCGCCGACGGCATGCGGCGCGCGATCGAGGCGCATTTCGCGCGGCGGTTCATCGCCCCGCGCGGGGCGGGAAGGGCCTAGGCGGGGAGACGGGGGCGCTCGGCGAAACGATCAGCGCATGTCGGACATGGCGCCGTGGCTCAGCGATTCGAGCGTGTGGCGCGCCTCGACGATCAGCTCGTGCGTGCGTTCCATGCTCTCATTGAGTTGCTGCCGCGTCGCTTCGAGGACGCGAAGCTCGTCTTCGCCGGTTTCGTCCACCTGATCACCTTGAGCGCTCATCGGCAATCTTAAACTCGATCAAGATCGCGGGGTTGCTCGGTTCGTCGCGTCTGTGGGGCGATTCCCGGGGGATCGCGTTTGCGCCGACGACGGCACAATGTGTCGCACCTCGTTCCCACCCCACGTTCCCCACCCAAGGATGGGAGGGGAGGATGAGTGCTTAA
>JAYRLF010000255.1:4512-6401 GCA_041905385.1 Allosphingosinicella sp. | reverse complement strand
AGCGCGTGTCGCCGGGCGAGATCGAACCCGCCGCGGGTCTCCGGTTCGTCGTCGAGGGACGCCTCGAGCCGCTCGCCAACGGCAGCCCGATCGGCTGCTGGAGCGCATCGCCGGACCGCCCGCCGCTCTGCCTGATCGCCGCCCGCGTCGATCGCTTCGCGGTCACCGACGCGTCCGGCCGAAACGTCCTGTCAGAATGGCGCGACTGACCTTCGGAACGCGTAGGACCCCACCGCATCGTTCATCGCGCGAGTTCCGCATCGCCGGGCATAGCGAACATAAGTGCCAAATCCCGCCTGTTTCCATTGCCGAGACCGGGGTCGGTGATAGCGAGGGCGCTTCCTTGGCGCGCCGCCCACTCCACCCGAACGAGGATCAGCAATGGATCAACATGTGATTGCCCTTTTCTACCGACCTGCAATGGCCGCGCGCGCCGTGGCCGAATTGGTCCGACAGGGCGTCGAGATGGGGGAAATCAGTCTCTTTTCGACTCAGGCGGGAACGGCCGACTGCCGGCGCGCGCTGGACCGGGATCTGGCCGCAGGCGCGGGCGGCGATATCGTGATCGCTTCCGCGCAGGCTCCACGCGGCGCGACGATCTCCGCCGGCCTTTGCGGAGCACCGATCGTTGCGGCGGGTCCGCTCCTGGTGGTCTCGATGGCCGCTTACGATTTTGGATCGATGGCCGGCAGTCTCGTTTCCGCCTTGATCAAGGTCGGCGTCTCGCGGCCGATCGCGGCCCATCTCGAAGGGGAGATTTGCGACTTCGGCGCGGTTCTGGTCGGAGTCTCGGTGCTGCGGCACGACGAGGCGCGAATCGATGCGATCCTTCGCGGTGCCGGTGGAGAACATGTCCAGGCGACTGCCTCGCCGGCCTTCGCGCTCTAGGCGTGCGACAGGATAGGCGCCCCATCGCACGCCCGGCCGAACTGTCGGGTCGGGCGCCGGCTGCTCGCCAGCGACTGTCCATTGCTACGCCGCCGTGCCGGGTGATGCTGTGGTCGCGTGGCGAACGGGGCGAAACCCACGCC
The DNA here is from genome assembly GCA_041905385.1 of Allosphingosinicella sp. Classification (GTDB taxonomy): domain Bacteria; phylum Pseudomonadota; class Alphaproteobacteria; order Sphingomonadales; family Sphingomonadaceae; genus Allosphingosinicella. Next base: position 5,370 of record JAYRLF010000255.1, on the reverse strand, counting down.
GATGGAGTCTGTGGGCGGCATCATCTCGCCTTTGCGGCCTATCAGCGGTCGGATCGGCAGTCCTGGGGGCGCCTGCGCGGGCTGAGCAGATATGACCTCGCGCCTGGCGCCGAACGTCCGCCGGTCTTCCATGCCGGCCTGGAGATCGTGACCGTCCTGCTTGCCGGCAGATGGCACCGCACGGGCGATTTGTCGTCCGCCACTCCCCTTGGCGCCAATGATGCCGAGCTGGTATCGGCGGGTGCCGGTGTCGCGCTCGGCGGCCGCGCGGCCTCCGGCGGCAGTGTCAGCCTGGTCGAAATACGCCTCGCCTCGCAAAAACCTGACCGGGAGGCGTGGCGCCAATGGCTGGCGCGGCGCCGGACCGATCTCGGCCGCCCGATCGCCACGGGCGCGCCGCCGCAGCCCGATGCACTGATGTGGGCCTCGGCGGCACGCCTTCATTACGGATGGCTGGAGTCGGGCGACCATTTCCGTTCGGCCCTGGAAAATGCCGAGCTCGGATTTCTCCTGATTGTCGACGGGGCGGTTTCGGTGAACGGGACGATCGCTCAGGCCGGCGACGGGGTTGCGGCCACCGGTTCGGGCAGGCTCCAAGTAGAGGCGTTGGAACGCGCGCGCCTGATCTGGCTGCTTGGACTCTAGAGCGCTTCCCGGAAAAGTGGGAATCGGTTTTCCGGTTAGGAAGCGCGTAAAAACAATGAGATCTAGACCGGCTCCCGATTCGAACGAAGCGGGAACCGGTCTAGGAAATCGCGGGGCCAGAATTCACACGAGCCCGAAACGATCATGGCCTAGCGATCCTGGTTCTGCCGGCTCGCCCGATTCTTTGCTAGGATCGCGATCAGGATCAGCAGG
>JAYRLF010000255.1:0-4502 GCA_041905385.1 Allosphingosinicella sp. | reverse complement strand
AGAGACCGCTGCGCTCTTCGACCGGGATGCTGGTGAAGGTGAGCAAAGCCTGCACGAGGCCTAATAGCGAAAAGGCCGCGGCGAATGCGGCAAACAGACCTTCGCGTGTACGCAGCCAGAATCGGACGAAAAAGAGGCCGGCAATCGCGAAGCCCATCGTTACCGCGCCGCTCAGGAAATCATGAAGCATGGGTCGAATCAGTCCTCGACATCCCAGATGAAGCCGAACAGCAACACCGACACGGCCCCGAGCGACAGCGCGAGGCGCACCAGCTGCAGATCCCATCGCGGCAAAACCAGCAGGTCCAGTATGACCACGAGATTGTTCCCGGCGAGGAGCAGGAAGCAGATCGCACTCCACAGCAATAGCCTGGCGCCGACGCGCCAATAACTCCGGAACAGCAGGAGTGCGCAGGCCGCGCTCGTCACGAAGCACAACAGGTAGACGGCAGTGGGGAATGCGGCCATTGGCTAATCCTTGCGCACGCGAAATGCATCCGCGAACGCTGCGATCGTCGGATTTGCCGCTGTGACGATCATGCGGCGGACGGCATTCGGGCTTTTGGCGTAATAGGCCGTCGTTGCATCGACCAGTTTCACAAGTGCGGCGGAGGCCGGACTGTAGCGGACGCTGCCGTCCGACTCGACAGTCACGAGACCTGCCGCGAGCAAATTGTCGACGCTCTGGCTTACGACCAGGTCGCTGCCGCGGAGGCTGGCGATCAATTCCCCCGTCGAAACACTGCGTTCGCTGTTTCGGCGTAGCAGGCAGAGCACCTCGAGGGCCCAAACCGAACGAAACGTCGCGGCGATGAACTGAGCGATGTCCTGTTTGGATGGCATTTCGCTCGGTTCGGTTCCATTTCCAGGGTGTGCCCGGTTCGGCCGCGGCTTGGGAGGCCTTCTAGCCACGGTGCTCGGTGGTTCAACCCCGGGCTTATGAGACGTCGGTAGCGGTGGCCCCAACGTCGTTCCGACAACTGCAGTTCATGGAAGGAATCGAACGCTTCATCGCATCTTGCTCTCCATGTGAACGTGTGGTCCGCCGTCACTCGATAGAGTTTGGGCCATCCAACCGGTGCTGTTTGCGTCGCGCCGGCCGCGCGGGCGGCCGCGCCCGATTTCACCCTTGCGAGGATATGAGCCTAGCCACGATGCATGCCGCCCCGAATAGCATTGATTGCCGACACTGCCGTCATCGCAGCGGCGTTGGCTTTCAGGATCTCGGCGAGACCGAACTCGCCTTCATGTCGCGGTTCAAACAGGGGCATATTGCGATGCGGGCCGGCACGCCGCTGATCCGGCAAGGCCAGGAGATTTCGGCCGTCTTCACGCTCTATTCGGGACTTGCGATACGCTATCGGCAGCTCGGCGGAGGCCGCCGTCAGGTGCTCAGGATCCTGTTGCCCGGGGCGCTCATCGGCCTGCAGACACTCTATGGGCCGAGCTTCGCGGCGGTGGATGCGGTAACCGACATCACCCTGTGTCGATTCGATCCCGACCGATGGCCGGAATTGCTGGCAATGCCGGATCTCGCCGCGCGGATTTGCGAGGTCCAGGCGCTGGACCGGCGGCGAACCGAGGCGCGATTATGCGCGGTGGGGGCCGCGGGCGCGCGCGCCAATCTCTGTCATTTCGTGGCCGACCTATTCTTCGGTCTGCGACGGCGGCGGCTGGTGAGCAGCGAGCAACTCGAATTGCCCGTCAGCCATGCCGAGCTGGCCGACGCGCTCGGCATCACGCCGATGCACCTTCGGAGAGTCTCAAAGTTGCTCGACGAAGACGGCATCCTGTCATTGTCACGGCGCCGTGTCGTCATTCACGATCCCCAGCAACTGGCCAGGCTCGCGGCATTGGCTGATGACTGGCGCGGCGATCGTCCGCTCGTCTGAAACCACGTCGTTTGCAACAAATGTTCGTGGCGCCGCGGTTTTTGGTCGCACTTTGTCTCAGGCTGCGAAATGGAGAAGTATGCGAATGCGTGCCTCTCTTTTCGCCTTGCCCCTTTTGCTCTTAACGCCGGTCACGGGTCGGGCGCAGGAGACGGCTGGAACCGGCGACCTGACGCCGAGTACGCGGGGCGCCTATGTTAGCATCGCGGGAGCCATGGACGCCTATGAGATGCGTGCGGGCGAGCTCGCCGCCGAGAAGTCTCCGCGCGTGGAAATCAAGGCGCTCGGCCGTCGGCTTGCCGCCCAGCATCGCGCCGACAGCGATCGCACGCGCGCAGCCGCACGGTCGCTCGGCATGGATGCGCCCGAGCCCGCGATGATGCCGATGCATTGGGACATGATGCGCCGGCTCGAACGCGCTTCGGCTTCGCGCTTCGATCGGCTGTTCCTACGCCAGCAGCTGCGCGTCCATGAAATGGCGATCGCCCTGCACCGCAATTACGCGGCCCAAGGCGACGCACCACCGCTGCGCGAGGTTGCTGCATCCGTGCTCCCCGGGATCGAGCAGCACCTCGCGCAGATTCGTGCGCTCGCGGATTGAACGGGCCTGCCGCTGTCGCGGCGAGCGCTAAGCTTTCGGGCCGACCCGCTTCTTCGCCTTCCCGATGCGCATGTCGTCCTCGAGCCTGAGCCGCTCGTGAGCCAACGCCGCCTGCGCGATCAGCGTCGACAGCAGCACCGCCTTGTCGCTGGAAACCGGATCGCCGCTGTCGGCCTTGGCCAGGCCGAGCAAGGCGAGCGTGCCGAGCGACGTCTTGAGCGGATGGAACTGCCATTCGGAGGCGCCGACGCTTGTGGTTCCGCGGCCGGCCGGCTCGCCGCTGGTCCATGCCCACTCCAGCGCGGCTTGGTCCACGGCGTCCAGCAGCTCGCCCGTCGGCTTGCTGGCGACCACTGCCAACCGACCCTCTACCTCGCGCAGGACGATCGTCTGAACACCCAGCATGGTCCCGATCTGCTCGCACACAAGCTCGGCAGTCGAGGTCCAGTCAGAGACGGCGGTGAGCCGCGAGGCGAAGGCGGCAATGTCGGCATTCTCCCTGGCGCTGCGGTCGCTCAGCGCGAGCCGACCGCGCAGGGTCGCCGTCATTGCCCCGGTATAGGCGCCGACCACGCCGAGGGCGACGGCCATGAGCCAGCTCTGGATCGCCCCGGGCTTCGGCAGCAGCACTGGCTCGAGAAAGGCGAGATTGTAGGCGGCGGCCGACATCAAGGCGGCGCCGATCGCCGGCCCGATCCCCAGACGGGCGGCGGCCGCGATGACCGGGAACAGGAACAGGATGCTGAGCGCGCGGACCCCGGCAAAGCGGTTGATCATGAGCGCGACGAGCAGGGTCGCCGCCACCATCGCCGCCGCCGCGCCATAGGCCCGCAGCGAGGCGCGGCCGGCGGCCGGCAACAGGCGACGGGGACGGCCGCGCTGTGTCGCCGGCACCACGTGCAGGACGAGATCGGGCCGCGCCTCGGCGATCCTGTCGAGGATGGCGGACTGCCACGGCAGCCGTGCGCGTCCGCCGCAATGGCCGAGCACGACGTGGCCGATCGTCGATCCTTCGAGCTGCTGCAGGAGTCCGTCCGCGATCGAGGCGGCCGGGACCTTGGCGACGTTGGCGCCGAGCCGCGCCGCCAAAGCGAGCGCTTCGCCGGCCGCCTTGGCGCGGACGCCGCCGGCGCGATCGGTCGGCGTCTCGACATGCACGGCGGACCAGGGCTGCCCGAGCGCATCGGATAGTGTCCGGCCGAGCGCGACCGCGCGCTCGGCGCCTTCACCGCCGCTGACCGCCACCAGGATGGTCTCGGGCGCGCTGCCGCGCATCGCATTGTCCGCCGCCATCGGCTTCAGCTCGTCCACTTTGTCGTTCCGACCCCCTCGCTCCGCTCGAACGAGCGCCGGCCCGCCTCGGGTCCGGCGGCCGTCATGTGCCCTCGGACGCCGTCGACCCAATCCGAGTCGAACGCGCAACGATCCTTTCGATCGTCGCGCCCTGGACGATCACCGAGAACAGGACCACCGCATAGGTGACGGCCAGGATCGTCGTCCGCGCCGGCCCCTCGGGCAGCGACAAGGCGAGCGCGATCGAGATGCCGCCGCGCAGGCCGCCCCAGACCAAAGTCGGCAGCGCCGCGCCGCCGAGCGCCGTCACCCGTCGCAGCGCCACCAGCGGCAGGCCGACCGAGAGCGCCCGCCCGGCCAGCACAAGCGGAATTGCGAGCGCGCCGGCGAGCAGCAGCCGCGGGTCGGGCGAGATCGCGATCACCTCGAGCCCGATCAGCAGGAACAGGATCGCGTTGAGCAGCTCGTCGATCAGCGCCCAGAATTTGAGGACATGGTCGCGGGTCGTGTCGCTCATCGCCAGCGCAACGCCGGCATTGCCGATCAGCAGGCCCGCAACCGCCATCGCCACCGGCCCGCTGACATGGAGCGCGCTCGCCAGGCTGTAGCCGCCCATCACGATCGCCAGCGAGATCATCAGCTCGACATTATATTCGTCGATGCTGCGCATTGCCCGAAAGCCGATCCAGCCGACCGCGAGGCCGAGCAGGACGCCG
>JAYRLF010000254.1:0-6441 GCA_041905385.1 Allosphingosinicella sp. | reverse complement strand
TATTGCGTCGCCGGCTTCTCCGACGTCCAGGCGCGGCTGATCGAACGGCCGACGCCGCTGCCGAGCGGCGTTGCCGGCTGGGTGAAGACCTTCCGCGCCGGCCTGCTCGATCTCGCCATGGTGCCCGAATGGGACCGCGACGCGCTCGCCGACGCCGTCGAGGCGCGCGTGCCGCAGCTGCGCCAGAGCGACGGCACTTATCACGCCGATTACGTCCGCCTGCGCTTCTCGATGCGCAAGCCGGAATAGGTTCAAATATTCCCCCCTCCCGCTGCGCGGGAGGGGGTCAGGGGGTGGGCATGCTGAAGATCCGGAAGGCCCACCCTTCAATCTCCTCCCGCAGGCGGGAGGGGAGGCAAGGGAGATCGAATGCGTTACCTACCCCTCTCCGACTATGACCGCCGCGAGATGCTCGCCACGATCGGCGCGTCCTCGATCGACGATCTGTTCGTCGACGTTCCCGCGGCGGCGCGCCTCTCCGGCCAGGTCCCCGATCTGCCCGACCACGCCAGCGAGCTCAGCGTCGAGCGGCAACTGGGCGCGCTCGCTCGCGCCAATGTCGCGGCCGGCGACGTGCCCTTCTTCATCGGCTGCGGCGCCTATCGCCATCACATCCCGGCGAGCGTCGATCATCTGATCCAGCGCGGCGAGTTTCTGACCAGCTACACGCCCTATCAGCCGGAGATCGCCCAGGGCACGCTCCAGGCTTTGTTCGAGTTCCAGACCCAGGTCGCCCGGCTCTACGGCTGCGACGTCGCCAACGCTTCGATGTACGACGGCTCGACCGCCTGCTGGGAGGCGATCGCGATGGCGCGCCGGGTAACGCGCCGCACCCGGACCCTGATCTCCGGCGGCCTCCATCCCCATTATGTCTCGGTCGCCCGGACCATGGCGCGCTTCACCGGCGACATCCTCGAGACCGCCGCGCCGGAGCTGGCGGCCGAGACCGACGTGGATCGCCTGCTCGGCGCGATCGACGGCGAAACCAGCGCCGTCGTCGTCCAATATCCCGACATTCTCGGCCGCATCGCCGACCTGTCGGCGCTCGCCGCCAGGGCGCACGAGGCCGGCGCGCTGCTGATCGCGGTTGTGACCGAGCCGGTCGCTTTGGGCGCGATCCGCTCCCCCGGTGAGATGGGCGCCGACATCGTTGTCGGCGAAGGCCAGTCGATCGGCGTCGGCCTCAATTTCGGCGGCCCCTATGTCGGCCTGTTCGCCTGCAAGGAGAAGTTCGTCCGCCAGATGCCCGGCCGCCTCGCCGGCGAGACTCTCGACGCGGAAGGCAAGCGCGGCTTCGTCCTCACCTTGTCTACCCGCGAGCAGCATATCCGGCGCGAGAAGGCGACCTCCAACATCTGCACCAATGCCGGCCTGTGCGCGCTCGCCTTCACCATCCACATGACCCTGCTCGGCGAGAAGGGGCTGCGCCAGCTCGCCGAGCTCAACCATGCCCGCGCCGTCGCCGCGGCCGATCGGCTCGCGAAGGTGCCGGGCGTGAGCCTGGTCAATGACAGCTTCTTCAATGAATTCACGCTTCGCCTCCCGGGCGAGGCGCGCCCGGCGGTGCGGGCGATGGCGGACAAGGGCGTGCTCGGCGGCGTCTCGCTCGGCCGGCTCTATCCGGGCGAGGATGCGCTCGCCAACGGCCTGGTCGTCGCCGTCACCGAGAACGTCACCGATGAGGATATCGAGGCGCTGGCGACGGCGCTGGAAGGAGTGTTGGCGTGAGCATGAACCGCGAAGGCCGCCCGACCCGGCCCGAGGCCGCCGAGGGCGCGGCCGCCACCTGGACCGGCAATCGCGCGCTGATGCTCGAGGAGCCTCTGCTGTTCGAGATCGGCGACACCGACCGCACCGGCGTCGACGTCCCTGCGGCGCCGTCGAAGGGCAGTCGCCTGGGCGGGCTCGAACGCAACAAGCCGATTGGCCTCGCCGGCCTCACCGAGCCCGAGACGGTCCGCCACTATACGAGGCTCAGCCGCCAGAATTATGCGATCGATCTCGGCCTGTTCCCGCTCGGCAGCTGCACGATGAAGCACAATCCGCGCCTCAACGAGAAGGTGGCTCGGATGCCGGGCTTCGCCGACATCCACCCGCTCCAGCCGGTCGACACCGTTCAGGGCGCGCTGAAGCTGATCGCCGATCTCGGCGAATGGCTGATCAAGCTGACCGGCATGCACAGCGTCGCGATGAGCCCCAAGGCCGGCGCCCATGGCGAATTGTGCGGCCTGCTCGCGATCCGCTCGGCGCTCGAGGCGCGCGGCGACAAGCGCGAGGTCATCCTGGTGCCGGAAAGCGCCCACGGCACCAATCCCGCCACCGCCGCCTTCGCCGGCTATCGGGTCGAGAACATCCCCGCCACCGCCGCCGGCCGGGTCGATCTCGAGGCGCTCAAGGCGCGGCTCGGGCCCGACGTCGCCGGCGTGATGATTACCAATCCGAACACCTGCGGCCTGTTCGAGCCGGACATGATCGCGATCTCCGAGGCGGTCCACGCCGCCGGCGGCCTGGTCTATTGCGACGGCGCCAATTTCAACGCGATCGTCGGACGGGTCCGCCCCGGCGACCTCGGCATCGACGCGATGCACATCAACCTCCACAAGACCTTCTCGACCCCGCATGGCGGCGGCGGCCCGGGCGCCGGTCCGGTCGTCTTTTCGCAAGCGCTGACGCCTTATGCGCCGCTCCCCTTCGTCGAGAAGCAGGACGGCCACTACGTCCTCGTCGAGGAGGAAACCGCCGGCGAGCATCACGCCGGCAGCTTCGGCAGGATGACCGCCTTTCACGGCCAGATGGGCATGTTCACCCGGGCGCTGAGCTACATCCTCAGCCACGGCGCCGACGGCCTCAAGCAGGTCGCCGAAGATGCGGTGCTCAACGCCAATTACGTGCTGCGCAGCCTCGACTCCGTGCTCGACGCCCCGTTCGGCGCCAGCGGCCCGTGCATGCACGAGGCCCTGTTCAGCGACCGCGGCTTCGGCGAGGGTTTGTCGACGCTCGATCTGGCTAAGGCGCTGATCGACGAAGGCTATCACCCGATGACCATGTACTTCCCATTGGTCGTCCACGGCGCGATGCTGGTCGAGCCGACCGAGACCGAGAGCAAGGCGACGCTCGACCAGTTCATCGGCGCGCTGCGCAGCGTCGCCCAGCGCGCCAAGGCCGGCGACCAGAGCCTCAAGGCGGCGCCGGTCCACGCGCCGCGCCGCCGCCTCGACGAGACGCTGGCGGCGCGCAAGCCGGTTCTGGTGTACAAGGAGCCGGAGCAGGCCGAAGCGGCGGAGTAAGAAGGGGCGCTTTTTTGTTTGCCGAGCCCTGCCGAAGGCGAGCAAAGGAGCGACGGATGACGAGCCGGCTGGATAATTTCACCGACGCCGCCTTCGCCTTCGCCGTCACCCTGCTGGTGATCGGCGGCACCGACTCGCCGGTCAACCAGCAGATGCTGAGCCGCGCCGTCGCCGAAGTGCCGGCCTTCGCGATCGGCTTCACGTTCATCGCCATGTTCTGGTTCGCGCATCTGCGCTGGCGCAAGGCGCGCGGCGAGGGCGACTGGCTTTCGGCCCTGCTGACGGTCCTGCTCGTCTTTCTGGTGCTGGTCTACATTCAGCCGCTGCGGGCGATGGCGCGCTCGTTCAGTTCCTTCCTGGGCGGCGGCGGCCAAAGGTTCGTGGGCGATCTCGGCGACCTGTTCCTGATCTATGGCGCCGGCTTCGCCGCGATGGCCGCGGCGACCGTCGCCTTGTTTCTGGAGGCGCAGCGCAACGCCGATCTCGGGCCGAATTATCGCATCAACCTGCGCGGCGAGATGTTCATCTGGCTGATCCTCGCCGCGACCGGCCTGACCTCGACCTTGTTCGCCGCGTTCGAGCCGACCGAGATTGCGGCGCCGATGACATATATGACCCTGCCACTCAGCATCGGCCTCTTCACCTGGCGCTACAAATGGGCGCCGCACGACAAGCCCGAGTCTGAAGTTGGCTGACGAGCGCCGCTCTGCGCCGCATGTCGCGCGCAATGCCGATCCGATCGCAGCCGTCCTGCGCTCGGTCCTTCCTGGGCGAGGTCTCGTCCTCGAGGTTGCGAGCGGCACGGGCGAGCATGCCGTGCATTTCGCGGCCGCATTTCCGGACCTGCAATGGCAACCGAGCGATCCCGACCCTACCGCCTTGCGGTCGATCGAGGCGTGGCGCGCCGAAGTCGGCCTGATCAACCTGCTTGCGCCGCTTCCGCTCGACGTGCGCGCTGACTCATGGCCGGTTGCGCGGGCCGACGCGATCCTGTCGATCAACATGGTCCATATCAGCCCCTGGTCGGCAACCGCCGGGCTGATCCGCGGCGCCGGCCGGCTGCTTTGGCCGGGCGCGCCGCTCTACCTCTACGGTCCCTATCGCCAGGCGGGCGTCGAGACGGCACCGAGCAACGAGGCGTTCGACCAGAGCCTGAGGTCCCGCGACCCTTCATGGGGCTTGCGCGACCTCGAGGATGTGGTCGCGGAAGCCGAAGCGAACGGGTTCCGGCTGGAGACCGTCGTGCCGATGCCGGCGAACAACCTGTCGGTCGTGCTGCGGAAACGCTGAGCCCTCACCCTCCCACCCGGCTCCGCCGGGCGGGCCCATTGGCCTGGATCCAAAGGGCCATGCGGGGCATGGCCCGCCAGGCCAATCTCCCCAAATGGGAGAGGGAAGGTGAGTGCAGGATCCGCCAGTCCCTCTCCCATTCTGGGGAGAGGGGGGACCCGCCGCGAAGCGGTGGGGGGTGAGGGGTTAACTACGGTTCGGCAGATTCGGCCGGTCCCCCTCCCGCGGCTTGTCGGAGCCGTGGACTCGGGTGACGGCGTCGCCTTCGCCGCCGCCGCTGCCGACTTCATGTTCCTCCTCTGCGCGCGACGCGATCTCGCGGGCGAGATTGCCCCCGGAAACGCCGCTCTGGCTGGGCGCCCCTTCGGCGCGGTCGATGATCTCGCTATCGTCCGGACGGGTGCGGTCGGCCATGTTCGTTCTCCTTCTTGTCAGGAAGAATGAGCAGGCGCCTCCGGCGTTCCCTCATCGAGCGGCTGGCCGGCGAGGCGCAGGATGAGCAGCATCCAGAACAGGCCGAAGCTCCAGCCGGCGATCACGTCGCTCGGCCAATGGACTCCCAGCATCACCCGCGACACGCCGACCAGCAGCGCCAGCCAGGCGGCGGCCCAGACCGCCGCCATCCGCCCGCGCGCGCTGCGCGGCAGCAGCAGCGCGAGGCAAAGCCAGACCAGGGTCGCGTTGGCGGCGTGGCCGCTCGGGAACGAAAGCGACTGGACTGCCGCCAAATGATCGTTGGCGTCGGGCCTGATGCGCCCCGCCCAGTCCTTCTGCAGCGATACGAGCAGCCGGCCGGACAGGGTCACGCCGGCGAGCAGGGCCGCCTGCCGCCAGTCCCGGCGCAAGGCGAGGACGACGCTGCCGACCAATGTCGCCGGCAGCAAGACGGCCGCATCGCCGAAGGCGGTGACCCAGCGCGCGACTTCGACCAGCCCGGGATCGCGGCCGGCATAAGCGAAGACGAGCAGGCCGCGGTCGAACTCGAGCCCGCCAAATGCGAGCATCACGCCCCAGACGATGGCGAGCCCGATCAGCGCGAACGGCATCAGCTCGTACGCGTGGCCCGGAAAGGACGGCCCCCGGCCGACTCGATGCCGTCCCCCGTGATCCGGCCCTCGAACGTCCTGCGGCCGTCACCGAGATTGGCGATGAAGCGGATCCGGTCGCCATTGATCCGGCCCTGCTCGACCCGGCTGGTGACGCCGTTCGCGGAGACGCTGCCTTCGACGCGCTGATATTGCTGCTCCAACACCAGCTCGGCGTTGCGTCCTTCGGCGGTCAGCCGGTAGCGGCCTGCCGCGCGCGCGGGCACGATCCACATGTAGAGGGTCGATCGGCCGATCACCTGCCTTTGGTCGTAATGCCAATCGCCCATGTCATATTGGTGGCTGATGACGCGCGTGCCGGGCCGCATCTGGGAAAGGATGCGCGGCCGCAGCCGGATGTTGATCTCCGGCAGCAGATAGAGCGTCAGAACGTCCGCCTCGGCGAGCGGCGTCCGGAACAGATCCTCGCGGCGGAAGCTGACCCGGTGGGCGACGCCGGCCGCCTGCGCATTGGCGTTGGATTCGCGGATCCGCCGCGGGTCGATCTCGATGCCGAGCCCGCGCGCGCCATGGCTGCGCGCCGCCGCGATCAGGATCCGTCCGTCGCCGGAGCCGAGGTCGACGACATAATCGTCGGGCCGAACCTCGGCCATCGCCAGCATCGCGTCGACGACATTATAATCGGTCGTGACATAGGGCGCGTCGAGCTTCGGACGCCCGCGGACGAAGTCGGCCGGATTGAACTCGGCCGGCGCCTCGGCGACCGGCGCCGGCGCCGGGCGCAGCATCAGGAATGCCGCCCCGGCCGCCGCGGCGAC
>JAYRLF010000253.1:0-6531 GCA_041905385.1 Allosphingosinicella sp. | reverse complement strand
CGGACGCGGCCGCGGCGGCCGCCGCCGTTGCCCGACCGGGATCACCGACAGCGATCGCGGCAACAATGCCGATCCCGCGCGCTGCGGCCGCGGACGCCCGCGCCGCTAGACGGGGCGGAGTTGAACAACAGGGGACGGTGGGAAACCGCCGTCCCCTTTTCGCATCCGGGCCTTGCCAATCGATCTTCAGGGCCTAAGTGCGTTTCAGTTCGCAGCAAGTGAGGAACCTGTGTCCAATCAGCCGGACGATAATGAGGAAGACGAGGCCCCGAGCATTCTCGAGGAAGCCAAGGCGGCGAAGGCCAGCGAAAAAGGGAATGGGTCGAACCGGACGCGCCAGCTCGTGACCGGCGCCGCGATCGGCATCGGCTCCGCGGCCCTGGTGGCCGCCCTGCTTTATGCGAACCGGTCCCGTAAGGGCGACAAGAGCTGAGCTGATTCCGCTCCCCGGCCGGTCGCCCTTCATGTGCGGAGGCGCATCATGCTGGACTATCTCGATTGCGGCCCGGATATCTTCGCGGTTCGTTGCGGCGGCCGGCTCGAGCTCGCCGAAATGGAGGACTGTCTCGAGCGTCTGAAAACCGCGCTGGATAAGCGCGACAAGACCCACATCTATGCCGAGGTGGTCGACTTCAGCGGGCTCAGCGCCGAGGCGCTGGCCACCGGCATGAAATGGCTGCCGGAATGGCTCCGGCGACTGGACCGCATCGGCCGGGTCGCGATCGTCGCCGATCAGAACTGGATACGCTGGGCGGCCAAGGTCGAGAGCGCGCTGTTGCCGAAGATCAGCTACGAAACGTTCGAATCCCATGAAAGGGAGCGCGCGCTCGAGTGGGTTGCCGGCCGCAATCCGACTCCGCACGCGCCGGCGATCAAGATCATCGAAAGCGATCGCCCGGACGTTCTCGGCTTCGAGATCGACGGTCACGCCGGCAGGGCTGAGCTCGACGCGGTTTCAGCCTACTTCCTGAACGCCTTGGAAGGAAAGGACAAAGTTAGGGTCGTGGGGCGGATCAAGAATCTCGGCGGCTTCCAATTGTCCGGTTTTTTCACCGGCGACTATTTCGCGATGAAGCGCGGCTTCCTCGAGAAGCTGGAGCGTTATGCGGTGGTCGGCGGACCAGCCTGGATGCGGGCCACGCTCAACACGCTCGCGCCCCTGTTCAAGGCCGAGATCCGCCATTTCGAATTGGCCGACGAGGAGTCTGCCTGGCAGTGGGTCGCAGCGCGGCCGGTCTCGGACCGGCACCTGCTCGACTGATCCGCCCTTATTCGATGGGTTCGGGGCTCGGAACCATCTCGATCACGTCCAGCACCGCGCCATTGCCCGGCGACGGAAAGGCGATCCGATAGCGAAGCGGTCCGATCCGCTCCGCGACGCCGACGATGTTGCGGGCGGCATTGGCCCCATAAGCCGGCGGCACCGTCTCCCTTCCCTGCGCGGTCGCGCCCAGGAAGATCATCCGGTTCTCGCCGTCCGGAAACAGATAGCCGCCGGGCCGGTCGGCACCGTCCTGCTTGGCGAAGGCGAGCGAATCGCCCTCGACCACGACGTGGCAGAAATAGACGGGATAGACGGTCAGCGCCTGGCGCCTGGGCCCCGCCCCGAGCCGCGTGACGCGGCAACGATAGGGTCCCGGCGGCGGTTCGGCGCGCGGCAAGCCGGCCGCCGGATCGAGCAAGGCGCCCGCGGCCGTGATCGCGCTGTTGAAGCGGCCGTTTCGAGCCGCGGCGAGGCCGCGCTGCCAGGCATCGGCGAGCGCGTCCAGGCGGGCGATATCCTCGGCAAGCGCGACGCGGCGCCAATTCTGGTTGACCGGCGGCTCGGCGACCATCGGCGCGGGCTCGGGCGGCGGCGCAGGCACCGGCCTCGTCTGGCACGCGGCGATCGGGAGCGACAGCAGCGCGATCGTCAGGCCGCGCGCCGCCATCTTGCTAATTCGCGGTTCGCGCCGTCGCGAGCACGCGCTCCAGCACCGCCGGATGAAGCGGCTGGGTGAACTCGCAGACGAACCGATATCCATCATTGGCAACAATCCGGGCCGGCCAGCCCTCGAGGCCGGGCAGCACGATCCATAGCAGCGTTCCGAGCCGGAGCGGAGCAAAGGATTCGAATTCGACGGTCCGGGTCGAAAGCGTCTCGACGTCGATTCGCCACCGGCGCATGCCTTCGCGGACGCGGGCCGGCAGGTTCAGCTGAACGCTGCCTTCCTGCGGCTGGACGGCGGGCTCGGGGCCCTGCGATTCCGGCGGCGGCGCGTAGAAATCGGGCTCGGGCGCGACCCGCCGCGCCCGCAGCCAGGGCATCAGCTCCTGCCAGGCCAGCTCGGGCTGGAAAGCGATGCCTGCGACATGGCCGTTGACCCAGCGCACGACCCCTTCGAGCGGCCGCAGCCCTTCGGGCGTCACCGTCACCTTCTGCTCCACCTGCAGCGGAAACGGCGTGTCGATCTTGATGCCGCCCTGGGCGATATCGCGAGTCGTCACCAGCTCCGAGCTGCCGGCGGCCTCGAGCAGGGCCGGGCAGAAGACCTCGACGCGCGGCATCCGCCGGCGTTCGCCGGGCTGGCTGACGAGATTGCGGGCGAGAATCGGCAGGATGTCGATCGGCTTATCGAACTTGAGCCCGACCTCGGAGCCGCGGCGCCACAGGACCACGCCTTCCAGCATCTGATCGGCGCCGAGCTCGAGCTCGAGGCGGCGGCCCTCCTCGACCGGCGTGTCGACATGGAGAAGCGCGCCGCCGGCGCTGATCTTGCGGATCAGGCAGACCTGGCGGACGCTGCCGAGGACCAGCGAACCCGACTGGAAGGTCGAGCCCGCATCCTCGTCACCCCGGTCGCGCGGCGGCAGATCGCCGGACAGCGAATAGACCGTATCCAACGCCAATCACCCTCACAAAAAGCTTCGCAAACTTGGTCGGGGCGCATTTTCCCGCAGAAAAGGTTTACGATTTGCTAACGATTCGACCGTCGTCGAAATTGTTCGGGCCGATCGACCAACATTTGCACCGGCTCGGCGCACGGCTATGTGGAGCACTGGCGGGAGCGATCTCCCTCGACGGATTGAGGAGCCGAATGGAGATCTCTGCGGACCTCGTCAGCCAGCTGTTGCCTTTCATCCTGGTCGGCTTCCTGGCCCAGCTTGTCGACGGCGCCCTCGGCATGGCGTTCGGCGTGATCTCGACCACCTTGCTGGTGAGTCGGGGCGTCGATCCGGCGGTCGCTTCGGCCAGCGTCCACGCGGTCGAGGTGTTCACGACCGGCGCGTCGGGGATCAGCCACACCGTTCACCGCAATGTGAACTGGAAGCTGTTCCGCCGGATCGTCATTCCAGGCATCATCGGCGGGATCCTCGGCGCCTATGTCCTGACCCAGATCTCCGCAACGACCGCGCGCCCGTTCGTGCTCACCTACCTCACCGCGATCGGCCTCTACCTGCTCTGGCGCGCGCTGCGGCACGAGCAGCGCCACAAGAATCCGCGGCTGGTCGAGCCGCTCGGCCTCGCCGGCGGCTTTCTCGATGCGGCCGGCGGCGGCGGCTGGGGCCCGGTCGTGACCAGCAATCTGCTCGCCCAGGGCGCGCACCCCCGCAAGGTGATCGGCACGGTCAACACCGCGGAATTCTTCGTCGCGCTCACCATCTCCGCGACCTTCCTGGTGTCGCTGCGCGCCGAGGCCTTTTCGATCGCGATGGGCGGCCTCTTGATCGGCGGACTGCTGGCCGCGCCGCTCGGCGGCCTCGTCGCCAAGAAGGTGCCGCCGCGACCGCTGCTCGCGCTCGTCGCGGTCGTGCTGGTCGCCACCAGCATCTACGGCGTGTGGAACGCGCTTTTCTAGGGCTTGGCATGGCCCGGTGCCGCTCCGTGCGGGCGGCCACCAGAAACGTTAACGAAAAGACTCCCCGCCGCCGTTAACCATGTTACACATGGCCTTTCCGCGTGCGTAACGGCGCGCAGAAAGGAGACGCGATGAAGAAACCGCTCGTCCTTGCCGGCCTGTCGGCGTTCGTCCTCATCGGTGCCGCTTATCCCGAGGCGCCAAAGCTCAATTATGCGGCCGCCGTGATGGCCGGAACCAGCGAGGTGACCGGCCCGACCTACCGGCCGTGCCGGCGGGATCGCCGCGACGACCGCTGCATCCAGCTCTACGAGCGCGGCGTGCGCACCGCTTATGCGGAATGGCTGCGCGACCGCGGCATGGGCGGGCCCGACCTGCGCGTGGCCGAAACCCGCGAACGGCCGGATCATGTCCGGCGCCATCGCCGCCAGCGCGTCGCCATGGCGAGCGTCCGCTGCGTCGATGCCAGCGCCCATCACGGTCCCGCCCGGCACGAGGACCATCGGGTCCATCGCCAGCGGATGGACCATGGCGTGCCCGCCGACCATCGCGGCCATGAGCAACGCCGCGATCATCAGGAGCAATATGACGGTGAAGTGCGCGGCATGTAGTTCGGCTTGACGGCCGGCGGCGGCTGCAGGAACGCTCCGCCGGCCCAAGACAAGCGAGTGTGAAGATGATTCGCCGCCTTTTCCTGCTTCCCTGCCTCGCCATCCTAGCCCTCCCCGCCCTTGCCCAGCAAGCCGGCGTCTCCGTCCGCCAGGTCGGCACCGCGAGGCTCGAAAATGTGCCGGAGATCCCGGCTGACGTGCGCGCGGCGGTGCAGCGCTACCAGAATTACCGGCAGGCCGATTTTCAGGATTGGCTGCCCGACGGGTCGATGCTGATCCGCACCCGCTTTGGCGCCACCGCCCAGCTCCACCATGTCCGGGCGCCAATGGGCGCGCGGACCCAGCTGACGTTCCACGAAGAGCCGATCTCGAGCGCGGAGGCGATCCCTGGTCGCGAAGCCTTCGTCTACAGTCGCGACAATGGCGGCGACGAATGGTTCCAGCTTTACAGCCGCGCCGTCAGCGGCGCGCCGGCACAACCGCTGACCGAACCCGGGACCCGCAACCAGTCGAGCGTCTTCAGCGCCGACGGTCGCCAGCTTGCCTGGGCCCGCGCCGTGCGTGGTTCCGCCGACTATGCCGTCTTGGTCGCCGATCCCGCCGATCCGTCCAGCCGCCGCGTCGTCTGGCAGGCGACCGGCAGCGTCGGACCGGCCGACTTCAGTCCGGACGGCCGGCAGCTCTTGATCGCCCGCGAAATTTCCAATCGAGAGACGCGATTGCTGATCCTCGACATCGCCTCGGGGCGACCGCGCGAGCTCAGCTGGTCGAGCGCTGAACCGGCCCGCTACGAAGAGCCACGATTCGTGCGCGGCGGTCGCGCAATCCTCGCAATCAGCAATGCCGGCAGCGACGTTCGCCGCCTGGTCGAAATCGATGTCGCAACCGGCCAGCATCGTGCCGTCTCGCCCGAATCGCGTTGGGACGTCGAAGATTACGATCTGAGCGACGACGGCCGCCTGCTCGCCTATGCGATCAACGAAGACGGCTATTCGCGCGTCGTCGTACAGGATTTCGTCACCCGGCGCACATTGCCGCAGCCGCGCGATCTGCCCCGCGGCGTGCTGGAAGCCATGCGGTTCTCACCCGATGGCCGCCGGCTCGCGATCGGCATGAGCACGTCGACCACCGCGGGCGATATATGGGTCCACGAGGTTATGGGCCGCGGCGCATTGGTCCGCTGGACCCAGTCCGAGCTTGGCGAGCTCGATCCCGCGCGGCTCGTCGAACCGCGCTTGATCCGCTTTCAGAGCTTTGACGGACTGTCGGTCCCCGCATTCGTCTATCGGCCGCGCAACGTCCCGGCCAATGTTCGAACGCCGGTGATCATCGATATTCACGGCGGACCCGAGTCCCAGACGCGGCCCTACTGGAATCCCGGCGCGCAATATTTTGCGGACGTGCTGGGCGCCACTGTGATCCTGCCCAATGTCCGCGGCAGCGACGGCTATGGCACACGCTATCTCAATCTCGACAATGCCGAACGGCGCGAGGACAGCGTCCGCGACATCGGTGCCCTTCTCGATTGGATCGGCGGCCAGAGCGATCTCGATCCGGCCCGGGTGGCGGTCTACGGCCAGTCCTATGGCGGCTATATGTCGCTCGCCGTGATGACTCATTATAGCGACCGGCTGGTCGGCGGAGTCGAGCGCTACGGCATCTCCAACTGGATCAGCTTCCTCCAGAACACCGAGGCCTATCGGCGCGACAATCGCCGTGCCGAATATGGCGACGAGCGCGTCCCCGCGATGCGCGCCGTGTTCGAAAGGATCTCGCCGCTCGCCAACGTCCGCCGCATCCGCAAGCCGATGCTGGTCATGCAGGGCGCCAACGATCCGCGCGTCCCGCAATCCGAGTCCGAGCAGGTGGTCCGCGACCTGCGCGCCAATGGCAACGAGACCTGGTACGTTCTCTTCGCGGACGAAGGCCACGGCTTCCTGAAGAAGCACAACAACGACCTCCGGCGCGAGGTCGAGACGGTGTTCCTGCGGCGGTTGTTCGAGCGACGACGCTAGGGTCCGGACTCATAACCGGCAACGGCCGTGACGGAGTGGATTTTGAGTGCAGGGCAAGGAGCGAGG
>JAYRLF010000252.1:0-6553 GCA_041905385.1 Allosphingosinicella sp. | reverse complement strand
CAGTACCCCTCTCCCGGCCTCTCCCCGGAAGGGGAGAGGAGTCGATCGGCTCAATGCCCCTTGCTGTTCTTCACCTTGCCCAGCGCATGGTCCAGCGCCCGCGCCGCCTTGTCGGCCGCCGCGGTAACCGCGACGTCAACCTTCTGCGCCTCGGCATGGACGGCGAGCGGCGCCGCGCCATTGGCCCGAACCTCCAGGCTGACGCGCTTGTCGGTGCCGCCCTTGTCGCCATTGATGTCGGCGACATGGAGTTCGACATGACTGAGCCTCTTCTCGAACCGCTTCAATTTCTCGCGGATGCGAGCCTCGAGCCGCTCATTTGCGCCGGCGTCGGTGACGATCTGGTTGTCGGTACTGATCTGGACGTACAAGTCGAGCCTCCCGCTGGTTGTTGTGCCTTCAGGCATAATGCCGTGTGAGCCCGCGCGTTCCAATGCTCCCCTCCGTGCACGTAGGGGCGGGGAATCCGGTAGACGTTCCACTTTCGTTCCGATATCGTCGAGGCCATGGCCAAGCTCAAGAAACGCTATGTCTGCCAGCTCTGCGGATCGGTCAGCCCGCGCTGGGCCGGCCAGTGCGCCGATTGCGGCGAGTGGAACAGCCTGGTCGAGGATGCGGCCGGCGTCGTCACGCCTTTCTCGGCCAAGCACGATCTGCGCGGCGGCGGCCGCCGGATCGAACTGGTCGGGCTCGACGTCGAGACGAAGCTGCCCGACCGCCTGTCGACCGGCATCGCCGAGCTCGACCGCGCGCTCGGCGGCGGCCTCGTTGCCGGATCGGCGACCCTGATCGGCGGCGATCCCGGCATCGGCAAGTCGACGCTCCTGCTCCAGGCCGCCGCGCGGATCGCGGCGCAGGGCCGCGCCGTCGCTTATGTCTCGGGCGAGGAGGCGGCCGACCAGGTGCGGCTGCGCGCCCGCAGGCTCGGCATCGGCGAGGCGCCCTTGAAGCTCGCCGCCGCCACTTCGGTGCGCGATATCCTCACCACCTTCGCCGAGAGCGCGCCGCCGGCCCTGGTCGTGATCGATTCGATCCAGACCATGTATTCCGACCTGATCGAGGGCGCCCCCGGTACGGTCAGCCAGGTCCGCGCCTCGGCCCACGAATTGATCCGCTTCGCCAAGGAGAGCGGCGCCGCCTTGGTCCTCGTCGGCCACGTCACCAAGGACGGCGCGATCGCCGGCCCGCGCGTGCTCGAGCATATGGTCGACACCGTGCTGAGCTTCGAGGGCGAGCGTAGCCACCAGTACCGCATCCTGCGCGCCGTCAAGAACCGCTTTGGCGCCACCGACGAGATCGGCGTGTTCGCGATGGGCGAGGAGGGGCTCGGCGAGGTCGCCAACCCCTCCGCCTTGTTCCTCACCGACCGCGGCGACGCCGTGCCCGGATCGATCGTCTTCCCGGCGCTCGAGGGCACGCGGCCGGTGCTGGTCGAGATCCAGGCGCTCACCGTCCGCCTCGCCAGCGGCGCCACCCCGCGCCGCGCCGCGGTCGGCTGGGATAGCGGCCGGCTGGCGATGATCCTCGCGGTGCTCGAGGCGCGCTGCGGCCTCAGTTACTCGACCGCCGAAGTCTATCTCAACGTCGCCGGCGGCTACCGGGTGATCGATCCCGCCGCCGACCTCGCCGTCGCCGCGGCCCTGGTCTCGGCCTTGTCCGAGCGCCCGATCCCGGCCGAGACGATCGCCTTTGGCGAGGTCGCCTTGTCCGGTGAGATCCGCCCGGTCGCCCACGCGCCCCTGCGCCTCAAGGAAGCCGCCAAATTGGGATTCGAGAAGGCGATGGTGCCGGCCGCTCTGGCCGGGGAGAAAGGGCCGTTGCGCCTCTCCGGCTATCGCGGGCTCGGCCAGCTCGTCGATCAGGTGCTGGGGCGAGGCTAGGGGACGGCGCGTCCGTCGACCGGCCGCCCGATCGTCAGGCCAGGATCACCGTGGCCGGCGCGACCGGCGCCTCCGCCGCTGCCGGCGCGGCCGGCCAGACATGACTCAGCCGGCGGGCGTCGTCGGGCAGCCGCCTGGCATAGTCCGGGTCCGCCCAGGCGATGTCGTGGACGACCGGCGACTTCTCCCAGCTGCGTCGACGGAAGAAATTGATCCGCCAGCTCTCGCGGCCCATGTTCCGGTTCCACCAGCGCTTCGGCGCGAATTCGACGATCCACCATGGCCAGGTCATCGAATTGTTCGGTTCCGGCTTGCCCGGAGGCTGCGCGTAGTCCGGAATCTTTCCGGCGTGATCGGGCGGCGCCGCGCGCGCGCCGAGCAGGATGTCGAGCCGTTCCTGGTCGACCAGCAGGCCGAGCCCGCGTGCTTCCCCGACCATCCACTCCAATGGAATCTTGGACAGGCCGCTCCTCGCCTCGGCATAGCCGCCGCCGACGTCGCAATGGACGCCGGGGAACCAGACCTGGCGCAAATCCTGACCTTCCGGCGCTGACAACAGGTTGGTGCGGAAGAAGGCGCGCCTTTCGTCGATCGCGACGGCGTGGCGGGCATGGCGCACACTTGGGTTCGCCTTGGAAAAGGGCAGGGCGACCGGGCTGCCGACCCAGCCGACCGAACTCACCGTGTCCCACACGCCAAGGAAATGGATCTTGCAATCCTCGTCGGCGAGCGAGCGTTTGAACTGGTCGGCAAGCCCGAACAGGGCATCGCGCTTCGCCTGCGGCCGCGTCTTGTCGATCCGCCACAGCATCCGGACGGTGTAGGGGGTCAGCGCCTCGTTGCCCGGCATCACCAGCCCATACATGTGGATCAGCGAGGCGATGATCCGGGCGGTATAGGCGCCGCGGCTGAAGCCGAACAGGAAGATGCGGTCGCCTGCCCGATAATTGTTCATGATGAAATTGTAGCCGTGGGCTATGTCGTGCTTGAGGCCGTAGCCGAAGGCGAGCCCCAGCAGCTTCGCCAGCCGGCCGCCGATGCTCGTGCCGAAGCCGGGCGGCGCCATCGTGCCGATGCCGGGATGATAGAAGACGAGCTGCGTCTCCTCGTCCTTGACCAGCGCCTCGCACAATTTGGCGACGTTGGTTCGGTCGCGCGCGAATTCGTTCGATGTGCCGTCGCAGCAGAGGATCAGGTTCCTGGGCATCGGCTTTCCTTCAGACGACGTCAGCGGAGATCGATCTCGATCTCCTTGTAGAGTTCGTTCTCGGGCAGGCTTTCGGTGCTGTGCAGCGTCGATTCCGATTGCAGCGCCGTGACCAGCGTGCGCCGCGGCACCTCCGTCTTCTTGGCCTCCGATCCGTGCTTGCCCTGCTTGGTCGACAGCACCGAGGTCAGCCGCTTCGCCTGGCTCGCCGGACCGCGCTTGCGGAACCGGTTCCACATGCTGTGCGGGGTCGCGTTGAGGCTGCCATGATGGCCGACCTTGTAGAGGTCGACGTCGTCGAGCAACGGCGCCATCGGCGATTGGAGGGCAAAAGCCCAATTCTCCCACTGCGCGTCGCCCGGAAACAGCAGCGACTTGCTGCCCGCCTTGAACAGCAGGATCACGCTGGTGTTGTTCATCTGCTTGTCGAGCGCGCGGACCAGGCCGAGCATCAGCTCGGCATTGGCCTCGTCGATGCGGCGGGTCAGCCAGCGATGTTCGGTCGGCAACCGGTCGAACGTGGCGGCGCCGGGGAACAGCCCGCCGGCGGCGTTCGCCGCGCTCGCTTCGGCAAGCCGCCTCGGTGCGAAATGCCAGAACTCGTCTTCATCGCGCGAGCGCTGCTTGCGGATCGTGTCGGTCTGGCGAAGCGTCGGCGGTCCGAGGACATGGACCTTGATGCCGGGCAATGCCCGACCGAGCCTCGGATTGGCGCCGTGGAACACATATTCCCGGCGGCCGCCCATCGTCATCAGGTTCTTCACCGCCGACGCATTCGACAGATTGTCCTCGCCGATGAAGGCGAGCTGATCGGCGACCGCCTTGGGCATCTTCCGCCCGGGCGTGTCGACGAAGGCGAGCGCCTGTCGGGCGGTCTCGTGCATCGCCTCGAGCGTGGCGCGACGGGCGGCCAGCCCCTGGCCAAGCGCGCTCGCTTCCGGGCCGAGCCAGTCGAGCGGCGCGGTTTCCGCTTCGGTCCAGGGCAGGATCACGACGCTCGGCTTGAGCGCACGGATGATGTCGCCCGATCCGCTGCCGTCGGCCCGCGTTGCGAAACCGCTGATATGGTCGGCGTGGCGATGGGTGGCGACGAGCACGTCCAGCCCCTTGCCGCCGGGCTCGTTGCACTTATCCCTGATGTCCCTGGCGACCCGGACCATATGATCGGCCGGCGCATTTTCCGGCAGGCTGGTCGTGCCGAAATCGATCAGCATGTGGCGTCGGCGGCCATCGGCATAGCTGAAGCGCAGCAGGAAGGCGTCGCCGAAGCCGACCTGATAGGCGAACAGGGTCGCGCGGACCGGTGCATTGGCCATGTCAGGCCCCCATCCGATGATAATGCGCCACGGCGAAGCGCAGCCGATCCGGAGCGTCGCCGGCCGCGACCTGGCCGCTGTCGAGCAGATACTGGCCGCGGGCGCGCTGCCGCTCCCCGTCGGCGATCCGGTTGGCGATGTGAAACTTGACCTGGCCATATTGGTCGAGGACGACGACGCCGCCGCCGAATGCGGTGAACCGCGCCCGCGTGTCCATGCCGTCCGGCCGCTCGGCGCCGAGCACGCGCTTGAACTCGGCTCCGAACAGGTCAAACCGCTGGACATATTGGCAGATCGTCTCGTGCACGGCGATGCCGTCCGGGCCGATCCGCGACGCACCGTCGATCGACAGCACCTCGGTATAGGCGCGCTCGTCGATTCGGAGCGCGGCCCTATTCTCCCAGAGGAAGCGGAACATCTCGTCGCGGTTGCGGGTCATCGCCGCATAATTGGAGCGCGAATAGGTCAATTTGTGCGGATTGCGGTGGCGCAGCCAGCAGCCGTCGCGATCGCAGCCGCTTTTCGGCGTGACGATGCCGTAGCTGCGGAACACCCGCCTGATCACCTTGCGATAGCCGCGATCGTCCTCGGGAACGACCTCGCTGTCGGCGGTCAGCAGCGCGGCCAGATACTGGCCGAAATCCATGTCGGTCGGCGGGCAATAATCGAGCGCGCGGATCGCCATGGTGAGGAGGTGGCCGGCGGTGGTCGCGCCCTCTTCGACCACGGCGTCGAGATTGTAGCGGCCGTCGAACTTGCCGAGCGTCTCGATCCGCCGTGTCCACAGGATCAGGAAGGCGTTCATCATCGCGGCCGCGATCACCTCGCCGCGGGCGTGCTCGTCATCGGCATTGCGCAGCTCGGCGCCCTCTTTGGGCGAGATCTCGACCGATCGTCGCAGCGCCTTGCGTTCGCCGCTCTCGATCTCGGTTCCGACCTGGGCGGCGAGGCCGAAGATGATCGACCGCCGGATCTCCCTTGTCTTCAACTTGGCTGGCTCGACCAGCGGAATCTGCTGGCTGCCGCTGCGGATCTTGCCGTCCTCGCCGATCGCCGCGGCGACGACCGGCTTCATCGAGAAGATCGAGAGCAGGGCGACGATATCGGCGAAGCCCTCGTGGAAAGCCGCCTGGTCGGGCCCGGAGGCCTGGATATAGCGCGGCCGCAATCCGTCGAGCAGCGCATGGGTGGCCTCGTGCGCGACGATGTCGTGCGACAGGCAGGTGAAGACCGGGCTGCCGTCGTCCCGGTGGAAATAACCGAACATCAGCGCCCGGTCGGGCTCGGAATAGAAGGCGTTGGCCTGGGCGAAGGCGTGCGGGGCGATGTGCAGCTGGTGGCCGCCGGAGCTCCAGCTGACCCGCCGCCCGAGCGCCCGCTCGAACGTGCCGAGGGTCCGCATCGCGATCGCATAGACATTCTGGGCATGGAAATTGGGATCGGAGATCAGCCGCGCCTGATAGGCCGGATCGAGCAATGTCTCGCCCGCGCCGGGCGCGAACGGATCGACCAGCTTGCCGGCCGCGTCCTGATAGGCCTGCCGGTCGAGATAGGCGCGCTGCTCGGTCGCATTATAGTCGACCACCTTGATCCGATAGCCGGTCGGCCCCTTGGCGAGGATCTCGGCCGGCACCGACACCTGGGTGAAGGCCATCGGCCCGCCGGGTCCGCCCAGGCGAAGCCCCGGATCCTTGGCGATGATCGTCAGCTTCCGGGTCGGTGGCGGCTCCGCCATGACGCGGCCCTCCCCAAGGCGAGCAGATGATGAGGCTAGGCGGAGATGCCGCGCCGTCGCAAGGGGGACGAGCAGGATCGCCCCGCACTATCGCTTCCGAAATGGATCGATCAGGAGGTCGATCCCGCTTTGGCCAAGCGAGGGCCGGCGCGGCGTCATGTCCTAAATAGTCGGATAAGTGTCCTTCAGGACATGCTCTGTCGCCGCTACGATTGCCGGCAAGGAGGCCGCCACTCATGCCGGAGCCAAGAAACGTCGCCGTGCTGCTCTTCGAAGGCGTCAACGCGCTCGACGTCGCCGGCCCGATGGAGGCCTTCGCGGTCGCCCGCACCGCCGCCGGCGCGCGCGCCTATCGCTGCACCACGATCGCGCTCGGCGCCGCCTCGGTCCGCTCCGAATCCGGCCTCGCCCTCGG
>JAYRLF010000251.1:0-6553 GCA_041905385.1 Allosphingosinicella sp. | reverse complement strand
GGCCCAATAATGCGCCCAGCGGGAGGGCGCCGGTATGTCCTCGCGGGCTTCAGGCGTTGCCGCCGATACCTCTGTCCGACGGCACCGCGGCTCGCGCAGGACGAGGGTGGCGAGGGCCAAGGCCAGCCCGGGAAGGCCGACCGCGATCATCGTCAGCTGCCACGGCCGCAGAATGCCGAGCGCGGGCAGATCGATCGGGCCGGCCGCCTCGAATGCGCCGACCACCGCGCTGCCGATCAGCAAGGCGGCGCCCATGCCGAAATAGATTCCGGACCCGAAAATCCCCATCGCGAAGCCGCGCCGCTCGGGCGGGAAATAGTCACCGAGCAGCGAATAAGTGACCGGAACCACCGTCGCCTCGCCGACGCCGACACCCATTCGGAACAGGAACAGCTGGAGGAAGGATCGGCTGGTTCCGCACAGGCAGGTGAACAGGCTCCACAAGGCGATGCCGGCAGCGAGGATGCGGGGACGATTGCCGCGGTCGACCCACCAGCCGATCGGAATCCCGAACAGGGCATAAAAGACGGCGAAGGACAGGCCGTGCAGCAGGCTGAACGCGGTGTCGCTAATCGCGAGGTCGGCCCGGATCGGCGCGACCAGCAGGCTGAGGATCTGCCGGTCGACATAGGCGACGGCATAGATGAGCGAGAGGATCAGAACCGCCGCCCAGCCGCCGATGCCGCGTCCGTTCAGCAAGGCAGAAGCTCCTCTCGCGCAGCCCGAGCTTGTCTTATGAAGCCCGCGGCCATATGTCAATCGATCGATCGATAGATTCGCCGAGGAAGAGATGGCCGCTCAGAGAGTGTCAGCTTTGTTCGAGCCCGAAGTGGACGCGGAGGAGGCCGAGCGGACGATCGAGGCCCATTTTGCGTTGCGTCAGCATCTGATCCGCGACGACCATGCCTGGCTGCATCGCGGCGACGGCCTGCTCGCCTGCGCCGCCGAGGTCGACTGCACCACCGCCAATGCCATCCATGTCCACGACGCCGCCGCCGACGCGGCCGTGCTCGCCAGCTTGATCGGCCAATATAAGGAACGCGGCCGGCGCTTTTCGGTCAACATCCGGGGCGGCCTGGTGGAGCGGTTCGCGTCGGTCGTCCGCCAGGCCGGGCTGTCGCACCTGACCGACCTGCCGATGATGGCCGTGCTTCCGGACCGCTTCCGGCCGGCCAAGCCGGCCGCCCCACTTCGCTTGCGCCTGCTTCGGCCGGAGGAGCCGGCCTTCCATCTCGATCTCGTCGCCGAAGGGCTGGAAATGTCGCGCGAGAGCCTCGCACGCGTCCTGTCGGCCGAGAATCGCGCGCTCCCGAGCTGGTCGACCTATGTCGGCGAGGTGAATGGCGCCCTGGCGGTGACGGGAACCGCGGTTGCGACGCCGGAGGGGACCGGGCTGATCTGCATCGCCACCGATCCCGGCTTTGGCCGGCGCGGCTTCGGCGGCGCTTTGACCTCGCGTGCGATCGAAGACGCGTTCGCGCGCGGCGCGCCGCGCGTGCTGCTTCATTCGTCCGCGCAGGGTTTCGAGTTGTACCGGCGCCTGGGCTTCAAGGTCGTCGAGCATCTCAGCATCTTCGGGTTGCAATAGGCAGGGGCCGGCGTTGTTCGCCCGAGGCGGCTTCGCTATGGCTCGGACAGCAAGGGGGACGATGTGCCGAGACGCGCGAAGAGCGGGAAAGAGGAGGGCGCGGCGGACCAATCCACCGGCGCGCGCGTCCAGCGCGCGGCGCTGACCCTGTTTGCGGAAAAGGGCTTCCACGGCACCGGCATACGCGACCTCGCCAACGAAGCCGGCCTGACCACCTCCACCCTCTACCATTATATGGCGAACAAGGATGACCTGCTGGTCGAGATCATGGTCGGCGCGATCACGCCGCTGAAGCAGGCGGTCGAGCGGATCCTCGTCGAAGTGGAAGACCCGGCCGCGGCCCTGTCCGCGATCGTCGAGCATCATGTCTGGGTTCATGCGACCGAGCGGCTCGCGACCCTGGTCGCCGATACCGAGGTGCGCGCACTGACGGGCGAGCGCCGCCAGCGGGTGCTCGCCTTGCGCGACGGCTATGAGCAGCATTGGCGCCAGGCGATCGCGGATGGGATCGAGGCCGGCCGGTTCGTCGCCGATTCCCCCGGCGTGGCCGCCCGGGCGCTGCTGCAGATGGCGACCGGCGTGTCGCATTGGTTCTCGGCGCGCGGCGCGCTGCCGCTCGAGCAATTGTGCCGGACCTATTCGGACGGCGCGCTCGGCTTCCTGAGGGCGCGCGATGCAGGCGGCGCGCCGCTGCGCCGCGCTGACCTCCAGCTTCCGCCGCCGGACCATTTCCTCGTTCGAGACTAATCCTCGCCCAGCGGCAGGCCGTTGAAGGTCGTCCAATGGCGGTCGAAGATTTGGGTGCCGTCGGCGAAGATCCGGCCGTGCATGTGGCGGCGGCCGATCGAGGCCAGTCCGTCCGTCTTCACGGTGTAGCGTTCACCGCTGGCGAGCTCGGCCTCGAGCGTCGCGCTGGTCCGGATCGACGCCGCTTCGGGCCTGGCCGCCGAGATGCGGGCGACGACATGATGGTCGAGCGAGAAGGTGCCGCCCTGGGGCAGCCGCATCGCCATCGCCATGCCGGCCTTGATGGAGACCGAGTCGCCGGCGACGTCGCGGGTGCGCTCGTAGACTGGCTTGGCCGAGACGACCCAGGGCGCGCGGTTGACGCCGGGCTCCGGCAAAGGCGCGTCGTGGCGCGCGAGCCGATCGAGCGTCTCGGTCGAGACCGGAATCCGGATCGAGGACGCGTCCTCGTCGTCGGAGACCAGGGTGATCCGGCCGCGGCGCGCCTCCGGCCAGACGCGTGGGAAATCGGCGCAGGTGACGGTCCAGCGCAGGCGATGGCCGGCGGGCAGATGATAAGCGGTCGCATAGAGCTCGACCTCCGCGGTCCTGCGGCCGCCTTCGCCGGCATCGAGGCTGAGCCAGCCCGAGCTGATCAGGGTCGAGCGGTCGTCGGGGCCGACGTCGCACAATTTCACGCACAACTGGTGGCGGCCCGCCTCCAGCTCGAGCGCAAGCGCGGCGCTCGGCTCGCCGAGGATGATCAGCTCCCGGTCGAGCGGCGCGCTGGTGAAGGACAAGGCGCGGGCGTCGTCGGCGGCCTGGTCGAGCACATTGGCGAAGACGACGCCCATCGGATACCAGAGGCCGGCCTCGACGCCCGACAGTCCGGCCGCTTCATGTTCGACGCGAAGCGGTTCCGGCGCCTCAACGGCGCGGCCGTCGGGGGCGGCGAAGAACGTCCTGTCCCTGGCCTGCGCCGGGGGCCATTGGCCGCAGCCATGCCAGCTATTCGGACCCTGGAGCTGGTAGACCACGTCGGGCCTCGCCGGCTCGGATTCGGCTCCCTTGAGCCAGCGATCGAACCAATGGCCAAGCTCGCTCAGCCAGTCATAGGGCGCCTCGACCGAACTGTCCGGCGCCGCGTGCGACCAGGGGCCGGCGAGCAGGCGCTTCGGCGCGCGGCAGCGCCGCCAGGCGTCGAGCGTCGCCCGGCAGAGCAGGTCGCGCCAGCCCGACAGGAAATAGGTCGGCACCTCGATCTGCTCGACCGGCACCCGGCGGCTCGACCAATATTCGTCATAGCCGCGATGCGACGGCCAGACGAACCAGGCCATGTTGCGCTCTTCCATCCGGCCCAATTGGCCGCGCCAGATGTCGAGCCAGCGCCCATCCGGGTCCTGCAGGCCGGGCGGGGCGAGGTCGAGCGTGACCATGAAGCTGTTCCAGGCCGCGACGCCGAGCGCATTCTCGCAGCCGCCGGGAAAGACATAGTCATGGTAGATGTCGGCGCCGCCATAGATGCAGGCGATCGCCTTCAATGCCTTCGGCCGCTCGGCCGCGACGGTCAAGGATTGCAGGCCGCCATAGGAGGTGCCCCAGATGCCGATATTGCCGTCGCACCAGGGCTGGCCGGCGGTCCATTCGATCACCTCGGCGCCGTCGCGCGCCTCCTGGGGATCCCAGGGCTGGCAGGCGGGACCGTCGGAACGGCCGTAGCCGCGGATGTCGACGAGCAGGGTCGCATAGCCGCGCGCCGCGAAATAGAGCCGCGGAAAGGCGCAGCTCGAGCCGATGAAGTCGTCCTTGCGATAGGGATAGAAGGTGACGAGGACCGGGAAGGGGCCTGCCCCGTCCGGCAGATGCAGATCGGCCGCCAACCTCGTGCCGTCGCTCAGCGTGATCAGGATTTCGTTCGGCGCAGGCGATGGTCCGGCTGACATAGGTGTCATCCTCCCTGGGGTTCGGTGTCGAGGGGCTGGCGCGCGGCGAAGCTCGGGACGGCATCGAGCAGGGTGCGCGTGTAATCGTGACGGGGATTGCGGACGAGCGCGTCGGCCGGGGCGCTCTCGACGATCCGGCCGCCGCGCATCACCGCGATCGTGTCGCAGAGATAGCGGACCGCGGCGATATTGTGGGAGATGAAGAGAAGGGTCAGGCCGAGCCGCGCGCGGAGATCGGCGATCAGGTTGAGGATCGCGGCCTGGACCGAAAGATCGAGCGCCGAGGTGATCTCGTCGGCGACCAGCAGGTTCGGCTGCGCAGCGAGCGCGCGGGCGATCGCGACCCTTTGCTTCTGGCCGCCCGAAAGCTCGGCCGGCAGCCGTCCGCCGAGCGCATCGGACAGGCCGACCAAAGCGAGATGCTCGGCTATGGCGATCCGGCGGTCGGCGCGGTCGGCCAGCCGCCGCTCGAGCGCCTCCTCGATCGACTGGCTGACGGTACGGCGCGGATCGAGCGAGGCATTGGGATTCTGGAACACCATCTGGACCGGCGAGGGGGCGCGACGCCGGCGCGTCGGAGCGGCGCCGTTCAGCAGGATCCGTCCGGATTCGAGCGGCACCAGACCGGTCACGGCGCGGGCGAGCGTCGATTTGCCGCTGCCGGATTCACCGACCAGGCCGACCGCCGCCCCGGTCGGGACGATCAGGTCGACGCGGTCGACCACCCGCCGGCGGCCATAGCTGATGCAGACCTGTTCGAGGACCAGTGCGTTCATGCCGGCACCTTCTCGCGCTCGGCCCCGGCCGGCGCTTGTTGCGGATGCCAGCAGGCGATGCGCCGGCCCGGCCCGATCTCGACCAGCTCCGGCATCTCGGCGGCGCAAAGCTCGGTCGCGAAGGCGCAGCGATCGCGGAAGGCGCAGCCGGTCGGGCGCAGGACGGGCTCGGGCGGTGCGCCCCTGATGGTCGGCAGCGGACGGGCGGGATCCGCGTCCATCGTCACGACCGAGTCGCAGAGGGCGCGGGTATAGGGATGAGCTGCGCGGTCGGGCAGGAAGCCGGCGGGAAGATCCTCGACGATGCGGCCCGCATAAGCGACCAGCACGCGCGAGCATATGCCGGCGACGACGGCGAGATCGTGGGAGATGAGCAGGAGCCCGGCGCCGGTCTCGTCGCAGACCCGGTCGATCAGGCTGAGCACATGCTTCTGCACGGTGACGTCGAGCGCGGTGGTCGGCTCGTCGGCGACGAGCAGACGCGGCTCGCCCATCAGGCCGAGGCCGATCATCGCGCGCTGCAGCATGCCGCCGCTGAGCTGGTGCGGATAATGACGCGCGCAGGCGGCGGCATCGTCGAGGCCGGCCATGGCGAGGCGCTCGACCGCCCGCGCCCCGGCGGCCCTGGAATCGAGGCCGAGATGTTCGGTCGCGACCTCGGCCAGCTGGTTGCCGATCCGGCGGACTGGATCGAACGAGCCGAGCGGATCCTGGAAGACGAAAGCCATGGAACGGCCGAGGAAATGCCGCATGGCCGGTTCCCGCACGTCGTCGAGCGGCCGGCCCAGGAAGGTGCGGCGGCGCGCACCGACCGAGCCGCCTTCGATCGGCAGCGCCGCCGCGGCGAGCGCGGTCAGCGTCTTGCCCGAACCGGACTCGCCGACCAGGCCGACCCGCTCGCCGGGGGCGAGCCCGAACGAGACGTCGCGAACCGCCTCGATCCGCTCACCGGCCGGGCCGGCGAAGGTGATCCGGAGGCCCTCGACCCGCAGCAGATCGCCCGCGGCATCGGCTTCCGAACCGGCAATTCCCGTCTCGGCGGAATTCGGCGCGACCAGGCGGCGCTTGCGCAGCCCGGTCGCCAAGGTGAGCGCCTCGCCGACCAGAGCGAGCATGATCCCGGCGAGGACGATCGCGACCGCCGGCGCAAGCGAGGAGGCGGGGCTGACATAGACCCGGTTGAGACCCTGGGAGAGCAAGGTGCCCCAGTCATAATCGGGCGCCTGGATGCCGAGCCCGAGGAAGGACAGGCCGGAGAGGACCAGCAGGGCGCCGCTGATGCCGATGATCGCGGTGACCAGCAGCGGCCCGCCGATATTGGGGATGACATGGCGGATGAGGATGGTGGGCGCGCCGATGCCGAGCAGACGGGCCGCGGCGATATAGTCGGCCCCGGCGATCGACGCGGCGAGATTGTGGGTGAGGCGGGCGAAGACGGGGGTCATCGCCAGCGCGATGGCGAGGAAGGCGCTGGTCGTGCCGGCGCCGACCACGGCCGCGACGAACAGGGCGAGCAGCAG
>JAYRLF010000250.1:0-6557 GCA_041905385.1 Allosphingosinicella sp. | reverse complement strand
GGATCTCCCTGCCTTTTCGGCGCCTTGCAAAGGGAACCGAGATCCCAGCTTTCGCTGGGATGACGGAAGCGGCGAGGGTCCTACCGTGCGTCCAGCCGTCGCGCCAATCCCACGAAGACATAGATGAGCGGCGGCACCAGCACGACCGAGAGCACGACCTTTGCGATCATCTGTCCGACCAGCAGCTGGCCGATCGGGAAGACGCCGTAGAAGGAAATGCTGATGAACAGGAAGGTGTCGACGATCTGCGACAGGATCGAGGCGATGCCGGCCCGAAGCCAGAGCAGCCCGCCTTCCTTGCCGCGCAGCCAGCTGAAGATGGTGACATTGAGGATTTGCGACGTGCCATAGGCGATCAGGCCGCCGATCCAGATCCGGGGCGTCGATCCCATCACCGTCTCGAATGCGCTCAGGCGGGCCGGTTCCATGCCCTGGGCGGCCGGCAAGGCGAGCACCAGGGTCGCCAGCAGCATCGACGCGATCAGCGGCGCGAATCCGACCAGCACCAGCCGGTTGGCCGTCTCTCGGCCGAACAATTCCGCGACCGCGCTCGATGCCACGACCAGGGTCAGGAAGGCGAAGATCCCCGCCTCGACCGCGAGCGGCCCCAGCGCCACCTGCTTGTTGGCGAGCACGCCGGCGATGCATACCATCCCGCCGTAGAAGATCGCCAAAGCGAAAAGCGAACGGGGAATGACGGGCGGTGCTTGCGTGCTCATCGCCTTGGCGTAACCGGTTTGGCGCCGTGCAAAAAGGGCTTTCCGTGAGCGCCTAATCCGGCCATCACCGGCCCACGCGTGTCCCGGCGCATGATCATGAGCGCCGAGATTGCGAGTTCATCCCCCTCCCTGCACGCAGGGAGGGGTTAGGGGTGGGTCAGTCTCCACAGGCAGTGCGTTTCCGAAAACGCACCCACCCCCGGCCCCTCCCTGCGTGCAGGGAGGGGAGCAACTTAGTTCGAACTGGGCCTCGGTCGTAGTTTACCCTTGGGTGGGAAACGAAGGGCCGGGGCGCCGCAAGCGGGAATCTCGGCGCCACGTGACTGACACCCGATTGGATGTGCTGGCGATCGGCGACGCCGTGGTCGATGTGATCGCGACCGCCGAGGAAGCCTTCATCGAGGCGGAAGGCCTGATCAAGGGGTCGATGCAGGTGCTCGACGCCGAGGGGGCGACCCGGCTCTACGCGCACATGAACCAGGCGCGCGAGACCAGCGGCGGCTCGGCGGCCAACACCATGGCCGGCGTTGCCGCCTTGGGCGGGCGCGCCGGCTTCATCGGCCAGGTCGCCAACGACCAGCTCGGCGAGATCTTCACCCACGACATCCGGGCGCTCGGCGTCGAGTTCCGCACGCCCCCGCTCGACGATTGCCTGCCGACCGGCCGCTGCCTGATCCTGGTGACGCCCGACGCGCAGCGCACGATGAACACCTTTCGCGGCGCCGCGCATGCGCTGACCACGGACGCGCTCGACCACGATCAGATCCGCGGCGCCGCCATCCTCTATCTCGAAGCCTATCTCTGGCGCTCGGAAGGACCGCGCGCGGCGATGCGCGAGGCGATGCGGATCGCGCACGAGGCCGGCCGCAAGGTCGCCTTCACTCTGTCCGACATTGCCTGCGTCGCGCCGCACCGCGCCGAGATCATGGGCTTGCTCGAATCCGGCGCGATCGACCTCCTCTTCGCCAATGAGGTCGAGATCCGCGCGCTGGCCGAGAAGGAGCCGCTCGACGCGGCGATCGCGTTCATCGAGGCCCGGGTGCCGCGGCTGGTCGTGACCTGCGGCGCGCAGGGTGCGCTTGCGGTCGAGGGCGGCCGCCGGGTCACCGTACCGATCGCGCGGATCGGACGCGGCGTTGTCGACACGACCGGCGCCGGCGACCTGTTCGCGGCCGGCTTCCTGGTCGGCCAGGCGCAGGGCAAGGGCCTCGAGGAGAGCCTGCGGATCGGCTCGATCGCCGCCGCCGAGGTGATCTCGCATTTCGGCGCCCGGCCGGAAGCGGATCTGAAAGCATTGGTGGCCGCATCATGAAGAGGCTTGCCGTCTATTGCGGCTCGAGCATGGGAACCGACCCCGCCTTCCGGGATACCGCGCAGGCGCTCGGGCGGGAGATGGCCGCGCGCGGTATCGCCCTGGTCTATGGCGGCGGCCGGCTCGGCCTGATGGGCGTGGTCGCCGACGCGGTGCTGTCGGCCGGCGGCAAGGCCTATGGCGTGATCCCGCAGGCGTTGATCGACCTGGAGGTCGCCCATACCGGGCTCACCGAGCTCCACATCGTCGCCAACATGCACGAGCGCAAGGCGATGATGACGGAGCTGACCGACGCCTTCGTCGCGATCCCGGGCGGCATCGGCACGCTCGACGAATTGTTCGAGGCCTGGACCTGGAACGCGCTCGGCTATCACGCCAAGCCGTTCGCGCTGCTGAACGTCAACGGCTTCTGGGATTCGATGATCGGCTTCCTCGATCATGTCACGGCCAGCGGCTTCATGTCGCCGGCCCGCCGCGCCCAGCTGCTCGTCGCGGACGAGATCGGTGAGGTTATCGACAGGCTCGACCGCGCGATCGAGGCCGCCGAAGTCAGGATGGTGTGGTAGTTTTTAAGCCCCTCCCCTTCAGGGGAGGGGTTGGGGGGGGCTAGGGCGTCCGAGAGAGACCCCACACTCGAAGAATTCTCCAATGCGCCTTTCGGGGGCATCGAGCCCCCTCAGTCGCCACCCACCCCTTACCCAGTGGGCCGGCGGGCCATGCCCCGCATGGACCTTTGGATCCGGCCCACTCTTGAACGGGAGGGGCTGAAGTTGGAGCGGCCGCCGACCTAACCCCGTTGCGATTCAACCAATTGCCAATCCCCCTGATGCCAGCGCATGCTGTGCGCACGAACGGGGAGGGGCCTTTTACATGAACTATCTGATCGGCATTGCCGGAATCGCGCTGATTCTGGCCATTGCGTTCGCCTTCTCCTCGAACCGCCGCTGGATCCGGCTGCGCGTCGTCGGCGCCGCCTTCGCGCTCCAGGCCGGAATCGCCCTGCTGGTGCTCGGCACCAGCTGGGGCCAGACCGTGATCGGGGCGATGTCGACCGGCGTCTCCAACCTGCTCGGCTATGCCAAGGCCGGCACCGACTTCATCTTCGGGCCGCTCGCCGCGGCGGAGGTCGGCGGCAACAGCTTCGCGATCGCGGCGCTGCCGGTGATCATCTTCTTCGCGTCGCTCATCTCGATCCTCTATTATCTCGGCATCATGCAGCTGGTGATCAAATGGATCGGCGGCGGCATCAGGCTCGTGACCGGCATTACCCGCGTCGAATCGCTGGGATCGGCGGCCAACATCTTCGTCGGCCAGTCCGAGAGCCCGCTGGTGATCAAACCCTATCTCGCCAATCTGACCCCGCCCCAGCTCTTCTGCATCATGACCGTCGGCATGGCCGGCGTCGCCGGCACGATCCTCGGCGCCTATGCCTCGATGATCGGCCATCATCTGCTGCCCTATCTGCTCGCCGCCAGCTTCATGTCGGCGCCCGGCGGAATCCTGATGGCCAAGATCATGATGCCCGACGATCCCGCCGCCCGCGACGTCGAGCCCGGGCCGGTCGACGAGGAAGGGGCGGGCGAGGAGCGTCCGGCCAACATCATCATGGCCGCCGCGCAGGGCGCCCAGACCGGCGTCAAGCTCGCGGTCGCGGTCGGCGCGATGGTGCTCGCCTTCGTCGCCTTGGTCGCCCTCGCCAACGGCATATTGGGCGGGATCGGCGCCTGGTTCGGCTATCCCGACCTGTCATTCCAGATGATCCTCGGCTGGATCTTCCAGCCGGTCATGGTCATGCTCAACGTGCCCTGGGAGGAAGCGGGGCGGGCAGGCGGCCTGTTCGGCACCAAGGTGGTGCTCAACGAATTCGTCGCCTTCAGCCAGCTGCAGCAGGCGCAGCTCTCCCCGGCGACGGTCGCGGTCGTGACCTTCTCGCTCTGCGGCTTCGCCAATTTCAGCTCGATCGCGATCCAGATGGCGGTGACCGGCGGCCTCGCGCCCAACCAGCGGCCGGCGATCGCGCAGCTCGGCCTCAAGGCCTTGCTCGCAGGCTCGCTGTCCAATCTGATGAGCGCGGCGCTTGCCGGGCTGATCATGTCGGCGACGGCAGCAACGCCCGCAGCCCAATCCGCGCCGCCGGTCCCGGCGCCGTCGGTCCAGCAGCCGGCGCCGACGGGGCCGGCCAATGCCGTCCAGGTCAACGAGCAGACAGCGTCGGCTGGTAATGCAATCTAGAGGCGCGGCGTTCGCCTGAGCGCACCGGCGCGGCGACAAATGGCGACAG
This sequence comes from Allosphingosinicella sp., assembly GCA_041905385.1. Lineage (GTDB taxonomy): Bacteria > Pseudomonadota > Alphaproteobacteria > Sphingomonadales > Sphingomonadaceae > Allosphingosinicella. The sequence continues at coordinate 2,245 of JAYRLF010000250.1, read as the reverse complement.
GAATTGTCGTCTCCGGGGGCGAATTCGCGACAATCCGCTGCTAGTCAGGCTCCCGGTGGGCTCTCGAATCATGTGGCGAGGAGAGAGCTGATGGGGCGTCTTGCGTTCATCATTCTGACGGCGATGACAGCACCGCTGCCGGTCGCGCCGGCGATGGGGCAGGCATTGCCCTGGCCGGACGCCGCGCCGCTTCCGGCTTTGCCCGAAGCGTTCGCGCGCGCGGTCAACCCGATGATCGCGACCAGCCATCCCGACATGGGCCGCGTCGTCTACACGCGCGATCTCGTCTATGGCGACCGCGCCGATCCGAACATCCGCATGGACGTCTACCAGCCGCCGGCCGGCCACAACCGGGGACCCCGGGGTGCGGTCCTTTTCATCCACGGCGGCACCGATACGCGATCGCAGCCGAAGAATTGGGGCCTGTACCAGTCCTGGGGCCGGCTGGTCGCCGCGCACGGGCTGGTCGCGGTCACCTTCACGCATAGCCTGTCCTTTCCGCAGACGCGGATCCGCGAGGGCGCTGCCGACGTCGCCGCGGCGTTTGCCTATGTGCGCTCGAATGCGGCGCGCTTCGGCATCGACCCCGATCGGCTCTGCCTGATCGCCTTCTCGGCCGGTGGCCCGATGCTGGCCTCCTATCTGCGGAACGCGCCACCGGAGATACGCTGCCTGGCCGGCTATTATCCGTTCATGGACATCCGCCAGTCGCCGAACCACCAGCAATCGGAAGCGCCCGAGACGCTGCCGCTCTACTCCAACGTCGTGCGCGTCGCCGGTGAGGGACACACCGTGCCGCTTCTGCTGGTGCGTGCGGGTGCCGACGAAATTCCGACCCTGCTCGACTCGATCGATCGCTTCGCCGCGGCTGCGCTGGCCGCCGACTATCCGCTCACTTTGCTCAACAATCCGGGCGCGCCGCACGGTTTCGAGAACCAGCGCGACGATCCGCGCACGGACGAGATCATTCGCGCCACCCTGCGCTTCCTGTCGGACCATCTCGAAGGCGATCGCTTGGTGGCCGAATAGTCGGTCCATTGCCGCCCCGCGCCGGGAGGTTTAAACCGGTGACATGTCTACCCTTGCATCCTCACCCACGATCGCCTCGGTCTCGCTGCTCGAGTCCGGCCGCGATCCCGTCGCCTTTTCCGCCGAGCTCGGCCGTTCGTTCGAGCGCTACGGCTTCGCGATCATCGCCGATCACGGCATCCCGGCCAGCCTGATCGCGCGCGCCGAGGAAAAGGCGAAGCAATTCTTCGCCCTGCCCGAAGAGGTGAAGCGCAAATATCACATCGCCGGCGGTGGCGGCGCGCGCGGCTACACGCCGTTCGGCATCGAGACCGCCAAAGGGGCGACCGCCTTCGACCTCAAGGAATTCTGGCACGTTGGCCGCGAGCTGCCGGAGGGGCATCGTTATGCCGACACGATGGCGCCGAACATCTGGCCGGTCGAGATTGAAGGCTTCAAGGAGACCTTCCTCGCCCTTTACGGCGCGTTCGAGACGACGGGCCTTCGCATCCTCGAGGCGATTGCGCGCCACCTCAAGCTTGCGCCCGATTATTTCGAGGACACGGTCGAGGACGGCAATTCGGTCATGCGCCTGCTTCATTACCCGCCGGCGCCGTTCGACGGCCCCAACGTCCGCGCCGGCGCGCATGAGGACATCAACACGATCACGCTGCTGCTCGGCGCCGAGGAGGCCGGCCTCCAGCTGCTCGACCGCGACGGCAACTGGCTGCCGGTGACGCCGAAGGAAGGCGAGCTCGCCGTCAATATCGGCGACATGCTGCAGCGGCTGACCAACAAGAAACTGGTCTCGACCACCCACCGGGTCGTCAACCCGCCCCCCGAGCGCCGCACCCATTCGCGCTATTCTATGCCCTTCTTCCTCCACTTCCGGCCGGATTTCCTGATCGAGACCCTGCCGAATTGCATCGATGCCGAGCATCCGAACCAGTTTCCGGAGCCGATCACGGCGCATGAATTCCTGCAGGAGCGGCTGCGCGAGATCAAACTGGCTTAGCCCCTGATGTCTCGTCGACGCCAATTGTTCGTCGGATCACTGGCTGGATGCATCCCTGTCGCGTTGTCGGCTCAATCGATCACCTACACCCCCGAATATTATTGCAGCCCGCAACGGTGGCCGTGCATTGCGGCGAACACTTGCAGATTGGCGCCGTTCCAGGATTTCACCCGAGCGGATAGCGATGATCGATTTTCCCTAAGTTCGGTGCACGGCACGCTG
>JAYRLF010000249.1:0-6602 GCA_041905385.1 Allosphingosinicella sp. | reverse complement strand
GCTCGCCGAGGTGCCGTTCTTCGGCCGAATGGCCAAGGCCGAGCCGCCCGCGCCGCCGCCGGTCCGGCCCGCCGCGGCGCGCGTTGGCCCCGCGTCGAATCAGGCGGAGCTTGCGCCCGAGGAGCCGGCACCCGTCGCCGACCCGCTGCTGCAGGCGCAGCGCACGCGGGCCGTTCGGCGCTGGCTCCGTGCCCGCCAGATCGTCGCCGAACGTCGTGCCGCCGGCCTCCCGACTCCGCGCGCCGACCGCATCGAATGGGTGATCGAGCAGCGGCTGGTCCGGCAGGGCGTGCTGCCTGCCGACCCGGTCGAGCGCGCCGCGGTGCGCGAGGAGGCGCGGCGGGTGTGGCGCGAGCGGGCCGAGGCCCGGCGGGCGATGCGACGCGCGCGGTTCGCGGAGCGAAATATGCTGCCGCCGCCGCAACAGGAGCGGCCGATCGCTGCGCCGGTTGATACCGCCGACGCCCTCCCCACGGAATCGTCGGCGGAGACGGCCGCGCTCAACCGCGCCGAGCTCAGACGGATCCGGGCGGAGCGCGGACGCACCCTGCGCGAGCAGCGCCTCGAGCGGATGCGCCGCTGGCGGGCGCGGCGCGAGCGGATGCGGGAAATCGAGGCGGAGCCGATCGAAGGGACCGAGGATCCGACGCGTTAGGGGAGGGGAGCGGGCTGCTTCCGCTCAGCGCGAAGGAGAGTGAGATGAAGTTCCTGTTTTCTGCCGGCTTCCTGTTTGCAATCGGCGCGTCGAGCGTGGCCCTTGCCGAGCCGATCACCCGCACCGTCACGGTCGACACGCCGCTTTATGAAGGGACCCGCACGACCGTTCGCGACCGCGAGGCCGGCACATTCGAACGGGATGCGACCCTGACCCGAACCGCCGACGGAGCGATCGCGACCCGCAGCTTCGATCGCCAGCGTAGCGATACAGGCGCCTCTTTGTCCGGCACGGCCACACGCTTCGACGGCGATACGCGCAGCTTCAACGCCGAGCGCACCCGCACCGCGCGCGGCTATCGCACCGAAGGCTCTGTCGTCGGTTTCGACGACCGGCACTACGACTATCGCGCCGCCGCGCGCCTGACTCCGAACGGCTTCGTCCGCCGCGCCGGCCTGCGCGACAGCGACGGCGATCTTGTCGGCGCCCGCCGGGTCGCCGTCCGGCGCGGAGCCCATGGCGGCGTCGCGCGGCGCACGACCCGCTTCAGGAGCCGCTGATCGATCCGATCCGGTTGGAGACGCTTCCCGAAGGCCGCCCTGAAACGCTATTCGTTGCGGATCTGGAACCTGAAGGAGGCGTCTTCGCCATGGTCGAGGTCCAATTGCGCCCGGGGGTTCACGGTTGCATCTTCTGGCCGCTCGCAATCCTCTCCTTCGGCCTGGTCCCGCTGGCGATGCGGCTGGGCGAACGCCATTTCATCGCCCGGATGGACGAGCAGGGCTTCGATACGCGCGGCGGCGCGCGCTTCGCCTGGAGCGACGTCCAGCGGGTCCAGCGAACCGTCGGCAAGGTGCAGGGCGTGCAGATGTCCGACGAGCTGATCGTCTTCACCGGCAAGGGGCGCGCCTCGCTGCCGAGCTGGCGGATCAGCAATGGCGAGGAATCATTGGCCTATTTCCTCGCCCATACGCCCAGCGGCGGCTGAGTCCGCGGGCACGACAGTTTCTGACTTCGAGCGTCAGCGTCCGCGACGCAAATGCCGCCCGAAGAATTCCAGCGTCGAGGCCCAGGCGCGTTCGGCCGCCTCGCGATTGTAGCGCGCCGCCGACGTGTCGTTGTGAAAGGCATGATCGACGTCGGGATAGGTGACCACGGTCACTTGCTTGCCGGCCGCGCGCAGCGCCTCGCCCCAGGGCACGCCGGTCGCGTTCACCCGCTGGTCGCGCCCGGCGAGGTGGATCAGCTCCGGCGCCTGCACCCGCACTGCCTCGGACGGATCGGGCGCGGGCCCATAGAAGGAAACCGCGGCGTCGAGATCCGAACCCGATGCGACCGCCAGCCGATGCACCATCGCGCCGCCCCAGCAGAAACCGACCACGCCGACGCGGCGGCTGCGCGCGTCGCGCCCGCCGAGCAGGGCGATGATCCGCGCGCCGTCGGTGACGGTCTGGGCCATGTCGAGATGACCGATCATGGTGCGGGCCTGATCCTCGTCCGCGGGGGTGCCGCCCGCTACGCTCAGGAAATCGACCGCGACGGCGACATAGCCGGCCACGGCGAGCCGCCTCGCGACGTCCCTGATATGGTCGTTGAGGCCGCGATTTTCGTGGACGACCAGCACCACCGGCGTTCCTGGCCGGGCATCGGTCGGAGCGGCCTGATAGCCGCGATAGCTGCGCCCCGGCGCCACCTCCCAGCTGACCTCGCTGGTCCGGATGCGCGCATCGCTTGCGGCAACCTGCGGTTCCGCGGCGCGGCAGGCGATGCTGCTCATCAGCAGGGTTGCGGCCGCGCTGCCGCCGGCGATCCGGCTCAGCTCGGCCATGAAGCTTCGCCGGTCGAGTCCTTCGTGGGTGAAGCGGTCGTATAGCGCGATCGCCGCGCGCTCGATGTCGTTGCTCATCCGCGCCTCCATCTGTCCGCGGCCTTCTAGGCCGGCGCACCCGCGGCGGCCAGCCCTCGCTTGGCAATGTTAGCGCTATCGCAATTGCCGCCGAAGCGGCTATGCTGCCGCCGTCGAGGAGGCGATCTCATGCAGCCTGAAGACGATTTTCCGCCCCGCCAGCGGCCTTTGTCGCGCCGCGCCTTCGTCGGCGCCGCCGGGGCTTCGCTGCTGGCGGGCGGCGCGCTCGGGCAGCCGGGTGGGGCAGCCGGTGGCGGCGCGGTCGGCCGGCCGGACCCCAGCCTCGGCACGCCGCCGCCGCAGCCGGAAGGGCGGCAATTGGGCTTTGCCGTGGTCGGGCTGGGCAAGCTCGCGCTCGGCGAGATCCTCGACGCCTTCGCGGCTGCACGGCGGGCGAAGCTGGTCGCCTTGGTCAGCGGCAATCGCGCCAAGGCGCAGCGCGTCGCCGCCCAATATGGCGTCCCGGGCGACGCGATCTACGATTATTCCGGCTTCGACCGGATCGCCCAGGACCCGCGGATCGACGTCGTCTACATCGTCCTCCCGAACGCGCTTCATGCCGAATATGCGATCCGCGCCTTCCGCGCCGGCAAGCATGTGCTGTGCGAGAAGCCGCTCGCGACGACTGTCGCCGATTGCGAAGCGATGATCGCGGCGGGCCGTGCCGCCGGCCGCAAGCTGATGACCGCCTATCGCTGCCAGTTCGAGCCGCACAATCTGCAGGCAATGCGGCTGCTGCGCCGGGGCGAGCTCGGCGACATAAGGATCGTGTCGGCCGATATCGGCCGTTCGACCGACCCGCGCGATCCGGCCGATCAGTGGCGGCTCAATCGCGCCCTTGCCGGTTCGGGCTCGCTGTTCGACATCGGCATCTACGCGCTCAACGCGGCGCGCTTCCTGCTCAACGAGGAGCCGGTCGAGGTCAGCGCCCGGCTCCATGCCGATCCCGACGATCCGCGCTTCCGGGAAGTCGAGGACGTCGTCGCCTGGCAGATGCGATTTCCGAGCGGCGCCCTGTTCCACGGCTCGACCAGCTATTCCTATGCCTTCACCAACTCGATCCAGGTGATCGGCACGCGCGGGCTGATGACGTTCGATCCGTCGATGGAATATCACGCCTTCCGGCTGCGCGTGCGCGCCGGCGGCAACGACCGCGTCATCCAATGGTCGCCGATCGACCAGTTCGCGCGGGAGATCGACCATCTCTGCGCGGCGATCCAGGACGATGTCCCGGTCGTCGCCGACGGCGAGGAGGGCCTGCAGGACGTGCGCCTGATGCTCGCCATCCTCGAGGCCGGCCGCACCGGCCGCCCGGTCCGCACCGATTGGCCCTATCGCCGCAATGCGGATCCCGCGACCGCAGTGCAGGACGGTCAGGGAGTGGCCTGATTCCCTCACCCTCCCACGCGGCTGCGCCGCGCGGGCCCCTCCCTCTCCCCAAATGGGAGAGGGCAAGAAGATGCCCGAATCACCGTTCCCACTCCCATTTGGGGAGAGGGGGGACCCGCCGCGAAGCGGTGGGGGGTGAGGGACTACGCCGGCGTCGGCTGCGCGGGCTGCTGCGCCTGCGCTTCCGCCACCAGGCCGTCGTCGATCTCCGCCGCGCGCAATGCCGCCGGGCGCTGCGAGATACGCGCGAAATAATCTTCGAAGGCCGGGCGTTTCGGCAGCGTCCCGAACATCATCCCCCAACCGATATGGGCGCCGACATAGACGTCGGCAGCGGTGAACTGGTCGCCGCAAATATAGGGTCCGGGCTCGAGCGCCGTCTCGAGCGCTGCCACGGTCGCGTCATAGGTGCCGTAGCCGGCCATCGCCGCCTTGTCCTCGGGCGCGAGCAGCCCCAGCGCCTTGCCGGTCGCCGCCTGCTCGACCGGGCCGGCGGCGAAGAACATCCAGCGATAATAAGGGCCGCGCAACTTGCTGCCGTGCGGCGGCGCCAGGCCGGCTTGCGGAAAGGCGTCCGCCAGATAGGCGCAGATCGCCGCCGCCTCGGTCACCACCGTATCGCCATGTTTGATCGTCGGCACCTTGCCCATCGGGTTGATCGCCAGGAAGTCCGCGCCCTTCATCGACGTGCCGTAGCCGAGCACGACCGTCTCATAGGGCGCGCCGACCTCCTCGAGCATCCAGCGAACGATCCGGGCACGCGATTGCGGGTTGGTGTAGAAAGTGAGCGTCTCGGTCACTGCCTGTCTCCTGCTGTGATAGGTACGGCCGGACGCGACTCGCCCGCTTCCGCCAGCTCAACCGATTAGCGAAAATCGGGCGACGCGGCAAGAACAGATAGGGAACAGATTTCCGCGGGCGCGGTCATCCGCCGCAGCTTCGGCCCGACCCGGCTCAGCGCCCCTGTCCCGCCGCGAGCAGCTCACTGACCGTCACCATCCTGAAGCCGCGCCGCGCCAGGCCCTCGACGATCAGAGGCAGGGCTTCGCGCGCGGTCCGGTTCGACCGATACATGAGATGGACGAGCAGGATCGATCCGGGCCGCGCCTGCTCGACCATTTGCCGCGCATAATCCTGCGGCGTCCGTGCGCCGGCCGGATCCTCGACGTCCCACATGATCATGCGATGGCCGCTGCGTGCCAAGGCGCGGGGCAGGCCGATCAATTTCTTGCCATAAGGTGGCCGAAACAGGGTCGGCCGCGGTGCCCCGGCCGCCTGCAGCACCGCATCGGTGCGCCGGATCTCGCTGTCGTAAAAGGCGGCGCCGTGCAGCGTCATGCGGACGTGGCTGAAGCTGTGATTGCCGATCTCATGGCCTTCTCCGACCAGCCGGCGGACCAGCGGTTCGCGTCCCTCGACCGCGCCGCCGATCAGAAAGAAGGTGCCGCGCGCGCCGTGGCGGCCGAGCACGTCCGCGGCCCAGGCGACACCCTCCGCCGTCGGTCCGTCGTCGAACGTCAGCGCGACGAGCGGTTGTTCGGTCTCGACCCGGCAGATCGCTTCGCCCGCGAGCGAGAAGCAGCGCGCCTTGCTGATCTGGAACAAGGTGACGCCGACGGCCAGGAGCGCCGCGACGACGGATACCGTCCAGATCGTGATGCGTCGCCGGCCGGTCATCCGCGATCGTCGTACCGGGCGGTGGCGGATCGCGAAAGGGCTGTCGTCAGCCGTGCGCCGCGCGGCTGTCGGCCGGCGCCTCGGCGCGCGCGTCCAGGCCATAATCGCGCAGCACTGCTGCGATCCGCAGCCGATAGTCGGCGAAGAGTCCCGTGCGTCCGTCGCGCTGGGCGGCGCGATGCCCCGCGCTGCTGCGCCAGGCGCGCACCGCCGCTTCGTCGCGGAAGAAGGAGAGCGACAGCATCTTGTCGGGGTCGGCCAGCGACTGGAAACGCTCTACCGAGACGAAACCCGGGATCCGCTCGAGCGTCTCGCGAAGCGCGGCGGCCCGGTCGAGATAGTCCTGCCGCCGCCCGGGCGCCGGCCGTAGCTCGAACATCACCGCGATCATCAAACGCGCTTCAGGAAGATGCGCTCCTCGGTCCGGATGAACCGTTCCCGCTGCGCAAAGGCGAAATTCTCGCGGCCGAGCGGGTGAGCGCGCAGCCGCGCCCGATAGGCCTCGTAATCGGCCAGCGAGGCGACCGAATAGAGTCCGTAGGCCGTGGTTGCGGAGCCCTCGTGCGGCGCGAAATAGCCGATCAGGTCGGCGCCGCATTGCGGGATCGCCTCGCCCCAGACGCGCGCATATTGGCCGAACGCCTCGTGCGCGTGCGGTTCGATCTGATAACGGATGAAGCAGGTGATCATTTCGGCTCTCCTTGGCGTGCAAGCCTGTCTAGCCGATTGAATGACGACAATGGTTCGGTTAGGGCCGAACCATGATCGACGGTCCCCGCATCGCCTCGATCGCCGCTTTGATCGGCGATCCGGCCCGCGCCAACATGCTGACCGCCTTGCTCGACGGCCGTGCGCTGACGGCGAGCGAGCTCGCCGAATCGGGCGGCATCGCCGCGCCGACCGCGAGCGGCCATCTCGCCCGCCTGGTCGAGTCCGGCCTGCTCGCCGTCCGCAAGCAGGGCCGCCATCGCTATT
>JAYRLF010000248.1:0-6626 GCA_041905385.1 Allosphingosinicella sp. | reverse complement strand
CCGCCCCCCCCACCCCGCCCCCCCCCGCCCGTGGCGCCGCGGCCCCCCCGCGACCGCAGCCAATGCCGCGCTCACGCCGGAACGGGTTGACGGAATCGAAGCCGGATTCGTGCTGCGCCCGACGGACGGCCTCAGGATCGGCGGCACCCTGTTCGTCAATCGGCTCGACCGGGCGATCGCCAACGTCACCCTGGGCACCGGTCCGGGCACTTTCCCCGGCGTCGGCTTCGTCGCCGCCGGCGGCCAGTTCCGCCAGCGGCGCAACCTCGACGCGATCCTGAGCCGGGGTGTCGAGCTCGACGCCGCCTGGTCGATCGGCCGCTGGCGGCTCGGCCTCGGCTATTCCTATGTCGACGCCGAGGTCCGCGCCGACGGCGCCGCGCTGGCGCTCGACGGGCTGCGGCCGGCCCAGACACCGCGCCATGCCGCCAGCGCGACGGTTGGCTGGCACGATGAAACGGGCATTCGCGCGGCGCTCACCGCCCGCTATGTCGGCAGCCAGTTCGAGGACGACCTCAACCGCCAGCTTATCCCCGATGTCCTCACCTTCGATGCGATCGCGTCGCTGCCGGTGACGGCCGGACTGCGGCTCGAGGCAAGGGCGGAGAATCTCACCGATGCGCGTGTGATTGCGGGAATTTCCGGCGCGGGACTCATCGAACGCGCGACGCCGCGGACACTCTGGTTTGGGCTGAGCTGGAGTGGTTAGCTCAGCCCCTCCACCTGCAAATTCTCTTCTATCCACCGCGCACCGAACGCGACCAGATCCGCCGCCTCGATCAGCTCGCTCTCCGCCTCTCCGACAGCGCCGCTCCGCGCCCGTCCGGTCGCCAGATAGGCCTTCAGAATCGCCGCGAAATAGTCCTCGCCGTCCCAATGGGCGATGCCCTGGCTGTCGTCGAGACAGTCGATCCAGACGTGGCGCGGCCCGTCGGGCCCTGCGAGCAGATAGTCCCAGCGTGTCCGGCTCTTGCCCGGAAGGTCGGCCAGATACTCGGCATAATGAAGGGCGGTGACGGTGTCGGGATCGGCGCCGAGGCGCAGGATGCGGCCGCCCCAGTCGCACAATTTCTGAAGCGGCGATCCGGGGCCGTAATAATCGTCCCATGGCTGGCCGGCGAGCAATTCCGCCGCCCGCGCGCCGCGTGCGCCGAACCGGCCGCTCGGATTGGCGCTGAGCAATGTTCCCGGCCGCCGCCGGAAGGCTTCGGCGAGCCAGCCGACCTCGCCCATCGCCGGCGCCTCGTCCGGAACGAGCGGCGCCGTGCCGGCCAGCAGCCCCGCCCGCGCCTCGGCGGGATGCTGATTGACCCAGTCCAGCGCATAGTCCGTGCCCAGCGTCATCATCAATGTGCCCGAAGGCCCGACCGCCGCGTCCAGCACGTCCAAAAGCAATTCGGCCCCGCCCTCACCGAAAAAGGTGCGGGCGAGGCCGATCTTTCGCAATGAGCCATGCACCATGACCAAGTCCCCGGGCCTGACGCCCAGCCGCCTCAGCGCATCGTGCAATTCCTCAAACCGTGCGGAGCGCCGCTCCGCCAAGTCCGCTCAGCTCAGATGCTTGGAAAGGTGCTTGTTCATCTCGAACATCGAGCAACGATCCTTGCCGAAGATCTTCTTCAGCTTGTCGTCGGCGATGATCTCGCGCTTGTTCTTCGGGTCCTGCAGATTGTTCTTGCGGATATGGTCCCAGACCTTGCTGACGACCTGGCTCCGCGGCAGCGGATCCGGGCCCGTGATCGCGGCGAGATCCGCCGACGGCTTCACCGGACGCTGCAAACCGCTCTGCCTTCCTTGTGCCATACTTCCCTCCCTGTGGAATCCTGAGAGCGATAGAGCGTAATTCCCGAGGCTTGGCAATGGGGTGGACGAAGGGAAAACGCCCATTTCGGCGCGGAGCGGCTGCTTTCTTGTGGATAGAGTGGCTCCAGAGAGCAGGAATGGGCTCAGCACGGCCCGAACGGGACCACCTTGTTGGCTGAGTCGTGGCCGATATCGGCGCGGCCGAGATAGGGAATTCCGGCCCGCGCGCACCAATAGCGGACCACCGCCTCCTCATCCTCGCCGAACGGCGGATCGTTGTCCGGCACGTCCGCGCAGCGGCCGAGGCGGATGCCGGCGAGCCCCTTGACCATCGGCGCGGCGGTGATCCGGAACATCGTCCGGTCGGTCCGATAGGTATGCTCCGACACCTCCTCCACCAGCAGGACGTGGCCCGCCAGGTCCGGCTCGAGCGGCGTCCCGAGCAGCATCGCCAGCACGGTGAGATTGAAGGCGGCATAGGGCCCCGCCACCAGCTCTCCCTCGAGCGCCGCGGGATCGCGCCGCGTCAGCCAGGCCAAGGCGCGTTCGACCGCCGCGGCGCCGCCTTCCCGCACCACGTCCTGCGCCATCGGACCATGGGCGAGATCGGGAAAGCCGGCGCGATAGAGGCCGGCCAGGATGAACCCGGCGTCGCTATAGCCGAGCCACGCTTTGTCGCGCGCCGCCGGACCGAGCCGCTCGACCGCGGCCTCGGCGATCCGGCACGAGCCATAGCCGCCGCGCGCGAACCAGATCGCATCGAAGGCCGGGTCGTTGCCATAGTCGAGCAGCGCCTCGAGCCGGGCCTCGTCGCTGCCGGCGAAATGATTGTGGGTGAGGAAGCTGTTCGGGTGGAAGGCGAGCTCGACCTCCGGGAAGGCGGCGGCGGCGATCTCCTCGACCCGCGTCGCCGCTTCCTGGCCGAAGCGGGAGCTCGCTGCCACGACTCCGATCCGCACGCGCCTCTCCTCGAACGGTTTGAAATGCTTTCGACTTGCCAATAGGGCGGGCGGATGGACGAGGCCAAATCCTATTTCTTCTGCGGCATCGGCGGCAGCGGCATGCTGCCGCTCGCCCTGATCGTCCAGGGCCGGGGCGGGCAGGTCGCCGGATCCGACCGGACGCTCGACCAGGGGCGGCTCGCCCCCAAGTTCGAATTCCTGCGCCGCCGCGGCATCGGCCTGTTCCCGCAGGACGGCAGCGGCCTGACCGACGCCGGCCAGATCCTGGTCACCTCGGCGGCGATCGAGGAGACCGTGCCGGACGTGGTCAAGGCGAAGGCGCTCGGCGCCGCGCGCGTCAACCGTCCCGAGCTGCTCGCCAAGCTGTTCAACCAGGCCGAGATCGGCATCGCCGTCGGCGGCACCAGCGGCAAGTCGACCGTGACCGGAATGATCGGCTGGATCTTCCACGCCGCCGGCCGCGATCCGACCGTGATGAACGGCGCGGTGATGAAGAACTTCGTCAATGCCGAGACGCCGTTCGCGAGCGCTTTGGTCGGCAGCGGCGGCGCCTTCATCAGCGAAGTCGACGAGAGCGACGGCTCGATCGCGCTCTACCAGCCGTCGATCGCGGTGCTCAACAACATTACGCTCGACCACAAGTCGCTCGACGAGCTCAGGCATCTGTTCCGCGACTTCGCGTCGAAGGCGCGGGCGGTCGTGCTCAATCTCGACGACGACGAGACCCGGCTGCTCGCGGCGACCCTGCCGCCCGAGCGGCTGGTCACCTATTCCTTCAAGGATCCGGGCGCCGACCTGTTCGGCCACGACGTCGGCGAAGAGGCGTTCGCGGTTTCGTTCGAGGTCGCGGGCTGTCTGGTCCGGCTGCAGGTGCCGGGGCGCCACAATGCCGAGAATGCGCTGGCGGCGCTGGCGGCGGCGCGCGCGGCCGGCTTGCCGCTCGACGAGGCGGCCGAGGCGCTGGCCGGCTTCAAGGGGCTGCGTCGCCGATTCGAGCTGGTCGGCAAGGCCGGCGGCGTCACCGTGATCGACGACTTCGCCCACAATCCCGACAAGATCGCCGCCACCCTGCGGACCGCGCGCTCCGGCGCCTTCGAGCGGCTGCTGCTCTTCTTCCAGCCGCACGGCTTCGGTCCGCTGCGGACGATGAAGCACGAGTTGATCGCGACCTTTGCGTCGGAAATGGGCAAGGACGACGTGCTGATCATGCCCGATCCGGTCTATTATGGCGGCACCACCAACCGGGAGGTCGGCAGCGGCGACATCGTCGCCGGAATCGTCGGCCTCGGCCGCCGCGCCGAGCATCATGGCGAGCGGCAGGCCTGCGCCGACCGCCTCGTCGCGCTCGCCCGCCCGCGCGACGCGATCGTGGTGATGGGCGCGCGCGACGATACGCTGACCCAGTTCGCCGAGGAATTGGTGAAGCGGTTGAAGGGCTGAGGCATGTGTCCCGGCGAAGGCCGGGACCCAGTTCGACGCGGTTCGGGACTCCGGCCTTCGCCGGAGCACGAAAAGGGATCGACGCAAACGAAAACGGCGGACCCGAAGGCCCGCCGCTCTCAAATTCCGATCCGGCTCCGGCGTCAGCCGGCGACGGTCATATCCACCTTCTCGACCCATTCCGGGAAGAAGACCGGCTCGCGGTTCGACCAGCCCGGCGCGGTCGCGGCGGCTTCGCTGATCGACTGGAGCAGGATCCGGCGACGGTCCGGGTGCAGATGCGGCAGGGCTGCAGCCGCGCAGAAGGCGCCCGGCAGCCAGGGACGCACATTGGCCCCGATCAGCCGCTCGTAGAGGAAACGGTAGGACGCGAAGCAGGGCAGCCGATCCTGACCGAGATCAAAGGCGGTCATCGTGATCAGCGGCGCCATCAGGGGCTCCATCGCATCGAGGCCGCTATCGTCGGGGACATTGGCGCGAATATGGCCGAGGCGTGCGTAGATCCGCTCCTGGGCGCGAATGCTCGCGGCTTCCGCCGGATCGCGCGACCAGCGCTTCACGGCATCGCGGCGATCGAGACCGACGTCGAGCGAACGGCGGATGTAACGCTGGGTGCCCTTGTTGAAGCTCCCGAACTCTTTCATCTCGGCCAGTGCCACCGCTCCGCTGGCGGGCCGAGTCCTCGTACTCATGATCCCACACTCCTTTTGCCCTCGCCGGGGATCATGCACCAGAACGACTTTCCAAGCCGTTAACCAAATCCCCGCTCCCCGTTCAGAATTGAATCAGAGTTCGATTCCGGCCGCAATCGCAAAACTACCTAGTGGCGCACGCCGGCGGAAACTGTCTCCAAATCGCAACATCGGTTCGTCGCAAAGTGGCGGAAATCCGGGGATTCTTTCGGCCGCGTTATGAGGTCCGCACGGGAATCCGTGGTGAATATTTCATGTGCACAAAGGCTTTTCGCCGGATCGCCGAAGGGCTCTGACACGGCCGCGGGCGGCGTGCTATGCGCGGATTCGTGGGCGGGAATCAGGATTGGGGCACGTCCGGACCGGACGACGAATCGCTGCTGGGGGAGGCCGATGCCCTCGGCTATCGCCGGCGGCTGCCCGGATTTTCGACCAAGGCGGCGCACCCTTCTGCGAACCACCCCGACCCTCAGGGTTTTTCCAGCCGGGCTGCGTTAACAGGCGGCATGGACAGAAGTTTACCGGAAGGCGACGCACGCTGGCTGCCGGATCTCGGCATGGCCGTGAAGTCGATCGTCGGCGTCTGGCTTCTCTATTTCACGCTCGTCACGCTGCGCGCGATCGTGCTGCAATATCCCGACTTCGTCGCAATGGTGACGCGCCGCAGCTTCGCCGTGCTTGCCGGCGCCGCCATCACCTTCGCCGTCTATGCGGCAATGCAGCTGGTGAGGCATGGGACGCTGCGCAGCAAGGCGCTCCTTGCCGGCATCCTCTGTCTGCCCGCCTCTTTCGCCTTCAGCTCGATCAACTATCTGATCTTCTACATCATCGCGCCGGTCGAGGAGATGGACCCGAACAGCGAATGGGCCCGGATGACGCCGCTCCAGATGGCGTTCAAGTCGATCACCGAGAGCGCGCTGAGCTGGTATTTCCTGTTCGCCGCCTGGGCCGCCTTCTACGTGGCGCTGAGCTACGCCAAGCAGCTGCGGCTGGCCGATCAGCGGGCGTCCCTGTTCGCGCGGGAGGCGCAGGAGGCGCAGCTCAGGGCGCTGCGCTACCAGATCAATCCGCACTTCCTGTTCAACACCCTCAATTCACTTTCCTCGCTGATCCTGTCTCAGAAGACCGACGTCGCCGAGCAGATGCTGATGAATCTCTCCACCTTCTTTCGTGCGACCCTGTCGGCAGATCCGACTGCCGACGTCAGCCTGGACGAGGAGATCAGGCTGCAGCGCCTTTACCTCGACATCGAGAAGATCCGCTTTCCCGACCGGCTCACCGTCGAGATCGAGGTGCCCGACCAGTTGCTCGGCGTTCGCGTCCCGGTGCTGATCCTGCAGCCGGTGGTCGAGAATGCCGTCAAATATGGCGTCGCCCGCTCGCGCAAGCCGGTGACCGTCCGGATCTCAGCATATGAGGAGGCGGGGCGGCTCCACATCAAGGTCAAGGACGACGGCGAGGCCGCCAATGGCGACAATGGCGACGGCGGCACCGGCGTCGGACTCCGGAACGTCTGCGACCGCCTCACCGCCCGTTACGGCGCCCGCGCCGGCTGCCTGCACGGCCCCGACCCCGACGGCGGCTATACCGTTCACATCTATCTTCCGGTGATCCGCAATGACTGACGTCCGCCCCTTGCGCATTCTCGTCGTCGACGACGAGCCGCTCGCCCGCGAGCGGCTGCAACGGCGGCTGGCGCGCCAGCCGGAAGGCACCGTCGTCGGCACCG
>JAYRLF010000247.1:0-6668 GCA_041905385.1 Allosphingosinicella sp. | reverse complement strand
CAGCATCAATCCGGCGAGCGGCACGATGCGCCAGCCGATGCGCCGCATCGCCCGCGCCTCGACGCCGGCGGCCGGGGCGAGCGGCCGAACCCAGGTCCCCGCAGTCATCGGCTCACGTCCTTCGCCCGGGTCGCCGACCGGAAGCCGGCAGCGAGGACGGCTATGTCGCTGGTGGCCAGGATGAATCGATGCCCGCCTTCGATCAGGCGGTCGAATTCGAAGGGGGGATGGATCTTGCTGCCGAGGACCAGCCGATGGTCGCGCGCGGCCCGCTCGACCCGTTCGAAGGCCGAACGATATTCCTCCGCCTCAAACTGGCCCGCCACGCCCAGGTCTGCGGAAAGGTCGCTGGGACCGATCACAAGGCCGTCGACGCCGGACGCGGCGATTGCGTCGATTTCGGCAATCCCGGCGGCGCTTTCGATCATGCCCAGCAGAAGCGGCGCCGGCATGGCGCGGTCGAGGCCGAAGCGACGGGCGCGCGTGATGCTCGCCGAGGAACGACTGCCCGCCGGGCCGGGCAAGGCGGCCGACGCAAAGGCCTGCGCATCCTGCGCGCTGCACAGATCCGGCATCAGCAGGGCATCCGCGCCCCAATCGGCGTAGCGCCCGACCGCGGCCAGATCGCCGCGGCGAAGTCGGACGGCCACGAACAGATCATGGCCTTGAGCGGCGGCAAGGCACGCCAGGTGGGCGGCTTCGTCCGCCACGCCATGCTCGCAGTCGAGCATGACGAAATCGAACCCGCTCCAGACGGCCAGCTCGGTGATCTGCGGCAAGACGAAGGTCTGAGCGAGGCCGCAGACGGGCTCGCCCGCCCTGAGCCGCGCCAGCGCCGGCGGCGCGCTCTCCGTCACCGTTCCCCCCGGTCGACAGGGAGCGTCTTCAGGAAGTCGCCGATCAGGCGATTGACACGATCGGGCGCCTCGATCTGCACGAAATGGCCCGGGCCGGCGACGAGCTCGAAGCGGGTGGTCGGCACCTGCTCCTCGATCCGGCCGATCCAGTCCGGCTTCGAGCCGGGCCTCAGAAACTCCCAGTTGAGCTCTTCGTCCAGATTGGTGCACTGGATGATCAGCATCGGCACGTCGATCGTCGCGAGGATGGCAGGGACGCGCGATTCCCAGCGCGTGCCGCCAGCGATCAGCGCGACCGCGAAGTCGGGATCGATCGTCTTCGCCCGCGCGACGATCCGGTCGCGCAGGGCCCTATCGCTGTCCGGGCCGAACATGCCGGCGAAAGCGGGCTCGATCATCGCGGAAAAACCGACCGCGGCAGCAGCGGCCTCGAAATGCTCGGCCGCGCGCTCGTTGTCCTTGCCGGCCATGGAGTGGTCGTCGATCAGGATCATACCGACCACGCGACTGCGCAAGGCTGCGAGGGCCTCGAGAATGACGCGGCAGCCGAGACTGTGGCCGATCAGCACAAGCGGCGCCGCTCCGGCCTGCGCGGCCTGCGCACACAGATCGGCGGCCAGCGCCTCCACCGACGGGTCGCCCTGCGTCGCCCGCCCGCCATGGCCAGGAAGGTCGATCGCCAGGGTCTCGAAGCTGGGTGAGAAATAAGCGAGCTGAGTGTCCCAGTCGCTATGGTCGCCGGAGAAGCCGTGCACGAAGATGAGCAGCGGCGCGTCCTCGTCGCGCCGGCCCCGCCCATCTTCCATGTGCATCGGCAAACCCCCTCGCGATCAGAATCGGAACTGCGCCGTCACGCCATATTCGCGCGGCGGACCCTGGTTGGTGGTCGCGAAGCCCAGACCTGGGCTGGGATTGCGGGCATCGTCGAACGCACCGAGGATATAGGCCTCGTCGGTGAGATTGCGCCCCCATAGTGCAAGCGACAGGCCGCTCTCGTGCGACAGGGTCAGGCGCGCGTTGAGCAGGCCATAGGCCGGCTGCAGCGAGGCCGGCGTGTTCTCGGGCAGGAAAAATGTCGCACTGCGGTGGGAATAATCGACGCGGGCGGCGAGCTCGAGCCCGCGGCCGATCGGCGCTTCATATTGCGCGGCCAAGGTGAAGCTCGCCTTGGGCGCGTGCGAGAAGCGGCTGTCCGCCCGGATGATATTTGCCGCCACGAAGCGCGGATCGGTCGGCAGCTCCAGGTAGCGGGCATAGGTCAGGCCGAGCGAGCCGCTCAGGGTGAGTCCGGTGGTCGGGACGATATCGAGCTCGAGCTCGGCGCCGGCGATCCGCGAGCGCGGAATGTTGGTGATCAGGCTGAACGGCGCCGGAGCGCCGTTCACCGTCGTCGATCCCGCAAACTGCAGCTGGAGGTTGCGGTAGCGCGCATAATAGCCGGTGGCGTTGAAACGGACACGGCCGTCCATGAAAGTGGAGCGCAGGCCCGCCTCATAGCTCCAGACGGTCTCGTCCTCGAACTCGGTGAAATCCGAAAGCCGGCCGGCGCGGCCGTTGAAGCCGCCATTCTTCTTGCCCTGGGCCAGCGAGACGTAGGTCATGACCGACGGCGTCCAGCGATAGTCGAGGCCGATGCGCGGCGACAGCGACTGCGAACTATGGCGGCTGCGCGGCGTCTGGTAGACGGTGTTCCCGAGATAATCGAACTGGCCTGTCGTGACCCATTTGGTGTCGTCAGTCAGGCGCAGGCCTGCGGTGACGCGCAATTGGTCGGTGAACGCGTAATTTGCCTGGGCGTAGCCGGCCAGGCTGCGATTCTCGACCTCGAGCCGCCGGCTGAAACCCCGGGTCGGGCCAAACAGGGCCGGGAGCAATTCGAACCGGTCGACATCCTCGATGTCCTCGTCGAAATAATAAGCGCCGAGCACCCAGTTGAGCCGATCGTCGATCGCGGTGCCGCTCGCCTGCAGCTCCTGGCTGAACTGGTTCTGGCGGGCATCCTCGAACTTGTTGATGATGACGATCGGCGCCCCGTCGGGATCGACGTCGATGCCGACCTCGAGCTCGCGATAGGCGGTGATCGATCGCAGCGTCGCCCAGCTGGCCTCATAGGCGAGCGTCAGCGAGGTGCCCCAGATCTCGCCGCGGGCGCTGTTGGGGCCGCCGCCATTGTAGAAATAGTCGCGCGGTGAGATCCAGCGGGCGTCATAATCGGGATCGCGATTGGCATTGTACGCCGCGATCGGCCCGACCGCGGTGTTGACGTCGACCAGCTTGAACGAGGCGTTGGTCTCGTCGAACTGGAGCCAGTCGCCGGCGATCGTCGCGGAGAAGGCCTCGCTGAGATCGAAACGCAACTGGCCGCGCACCATGTCGCGATCGGTGCTCGCCATGTCCTGGCCGTCGGCCCGTCGGCCGTAGCCGTCCTGGCGGAGCCGCGCCGCAGCCAGCCGGATCGCGATCCGATCTTGCACCAGCGGCAGATTGAGATTGCCGATCAGGTCGAACCGGTCGCGGCTGCCGAGCGACAGCTGGAACCGGCCCGACACTTCGGTCGGATCGGGCTGGAGCGTGACGATGTTGATCGCGCCCCCGCTCGTATTCTTGCCGAACAAGGTGCCCTGGGGGCCGCGCAGCACTTCGACCCGCGCCAACTCGACCGCGTCGAAATTGTTGGCGTACATCCGGCCCATGTAGACACCGTCGATATAGATGCCGACGCCGGGATCATAGGCCGGGTTCGCATCGCGCTGGCCGACCCCGCGGATGAAGGCGACGCCGGAGACAGAGCCGCCGTTCAGCGTCTGCGCGAAGGTGACGTTCGGCGTGCTTTGGCCGAGATCCTCGAGATTGCCGATCGAGCGGGATTCGAGCTGCTCGGCGGTGACCGCGACGATCGAGAGCGGCACCCGCTGGAGCAGCTCCTCGGTCCTGCGCGCGGTGACGACGATGTCCTGCACCTCGCCATCGTCGGCGGCGGCCTCCTGGGCATGCGCGCCATCGCCGCTGACCGCCACCATCACAGTCGCCGCAGCGCAGAGCAGGCTGACCTTCCCGTTTCGCATCCTGACCTCCCCTCTCGGGCGCCATGTTCCCCGGCTTTCCCGCAAGATGGGAGATTGGACTCGATCGATTATCTGGTCCATTACCGAGTTTGTACGTCTCATTATTCTTGAGGTAATCCTCATGGAGCTGCGCCACCTGCGCTACTTCGTCGCGGTCGCCGAGGAACTGAGCTTCGCGCGGGCCGGTGCGCGACTGAAAATCGCGCCGCCGCCCCTGCACGTCCAGATCCGCAATCTCGAGCGCGAGATCGGCACGCCCTTGTTCGAACGCGAGGGCAGAGGGATCAAGCTGACCGAGGCGGGCCGGATCCTGCTCGACCAAGCCCGGCTGACGCTCGCCCAGGCGCAGCGCAGCATCGCGCTGGCGCGACAGGCAAGCGAAGGCGAGATCGGCCATTTGTCGGTCGGCTACATCCCTTCGGCCGAATTCCAGTTGTTCCCGCGGATCATTCCTCCCTTCCGCAAGGCATTCCCGCAGGTCCATCTCAGCTTCCACAGCATGAAGGGCGGCACTCAGGTCGACGCGCTGCGCCGCGATGAGATCGACATCGGCCTGGTGTGGCTGCCGGTCGCCGCTCAGGGCTTCGACGTCGAGCGCGTGCTCGACGATCCGCTGATTGTCGCACTGCCGGCCGATCATCGGCTCGCGGCGAAGGAATCCGTTTCGGTAAGGGAGCTTTCTCCCGAACCGTTGATTCTCGCGTCGCGCACGCTCGCGCCGGAAACCTTCTACCAGTTCGATCAATTGTTCCAGCGCGCGGGCGCGGTGATGAACGTCGCCTATGAGCTCGACAATTCCCTTTCGATTCTGAACTTCGTCGCCATGGGCTTCGGATGCAGCATCGTCCCCGAATATGCCCGAGCCTTGCGCCAGGACGGGATCGTCTATCGGCGGCTGCGCCCGGCCATGACCCGAACGCTCGGCATCGTAAAGAAGTCCGGCAGGGGCGGAATCGCAAATCTGTTCTTCCGCTTCGCGCTCGACAATCTCGAGGACCAGCCGGTGGTGAGCGCGGCCTGACGCTTCGGCCGCGTTCAGGCCCGGCGCGCCGTCCTGAAGAAGAGATGCCGTCCGATCATCGCGACCGGCTCGATTCCCCGCGACCAGCGCGGCGCGACATCGATGCTGTGATAGAAGAGCGCGCCGCCGGTCGGGTCCTGCGACCGTCCGGCCATGATCTCCTCCGAGATCCGCCGCGCCTCGACCCACATGGCGTGGGAGCGGCTGCCTGCGCGAAGATCGTCGATCGTGTCGAGCGCAGCGCGGTTGGGATCGCCGCGGTTCCAGCAGCTGAACTGGAAGGCGGCGTCGACCGTGTCGGTGACATAGGCGCCGTGCAGGCCGGCGCGGCGGCGATTGTCGATGACATGGCCGACCGCGCGCATCGCCTCCGCGCCCTGCCCGCGCGCCTCGCCCCACATGGTCAGCGCCATCCACCGTGCGTCGACGACGTCGATCTCGACCGCCGCCGGCTCGATCTCCGCGACCGCCGGCGCCGAGGCGCTATGATCACCGGACGACGGCCAGATATTCCAGTCGCCCGGACGAGGCTCTGCCACTGCCGGCTGCGGGGCGTGCGGCGGCTGCTCGCCCCACGCCCAACCGGCGCAAAGGGCGATCCCCATCACCGCGCCGATCGTGAGCAATGCCTTCATGCCGATCTTCATAGCCGGGATCGAAAGCCGGATCACTAGCGTCGGAATGTGACGGATCGGCGATCGGCTGGCGAAGGCCGGCCACGCGGTGTATCGGCCGCCTGCAGCCAGAGGGAGGGACAGATGGCCGGTGATTTCCAGCTCGTCGACGTGTTCGGCAAGGATGATTTCAGCGGCAATCCGGTCGCGGTGGTGTTCGACGCCGCGGCGCTCGACACCGAGCGGATGCAGCAGATCACGCGGTGGCTGAATCTGTCGGAGACCACCTTTCTCGTGCCGGCGACCGAGCCTGAAGCCGATTATCATGTCCGCATCTTCACGCTGCAGCGCGAGCTGCCCTTTGCCGGCCATCCGACGCTCGGGACCTGCCACGCCTGGCTGCAGGCCGGCGGAAAACCGAAGAAGGACGGCCTCATCCTGCAGCAATGCGGCGTCGGCCTCGTGCCGATCCGGCGTGGTCCGCAGCTCGCCTTCGCCGCCCCGCCCCTGATCCGCTCGGGTCCGGTCGAACAGGCTGCGCTCGACGAGGCGCTGGACGTGCTTGGCCTCGCCCCCGGCGAGGTGGCCGAGGCGCAATGGGCCGATAACGGCCCCGGCTGGCTCGGCATCATGCTCCATTCGGCCGAGCGCGTGCTCTCGTTGGAGCCGAAGCGGCACCATCGGAGCCGCGTCGACCTCGGCGTCGTCGGCCCGCATGAACAAGGCGGCGAGGTCGATTTCGAGTTGCGCGCGATCTTCAGCGATCCGCACGGCGCGCTGATCGAGGATCCGGTGACCGGCAGCCTCAATGCCTCGGTCGCGCAATGGCTGTTCGGCAGCGGCCGCGCGCGCGACCGCTACACCGCCGCGCAGGGCACCGCGATCGGCCGCAAGGGCCGGATCCAGGTCGAGCAGGACGGGGACGGCACGATCTGGATCGGCGGCAACACCCGCACCTTCTTCGCGGGCACGTCGACCTTCTGAATCCTAGCCTCCCCTGTTGCGTGGCGGATGGGGAGGACGGCCGCTCACGTGAATTCTTCACCCTCGCTTGCCTTATCGCCTGCTCCTGCGTTTCTTTGCTGCATCGCAGCGAAGAGCGGGTGGCAGG
>JAYRLF010000246.1:0-6674 GCA_041905385.1 Allosphingosinicella sp. | reverse complement strand
GCCGCGAGCCGAGCGCGCCGGCGAGCAGCCCGGCGATCGCCATGCCGATCGTGCTGGCATTGGCGGCGACGCCGATCTGCGCTGGAGAAACCATATAGGTTCTCGACAGCGCCGGCAGGATTGCCTGCGTGGCGAACAGGTCGACCAAGGTGAGGAAGCCGATCAGGCCGACCGTGAGCGATCGCCGCAGCGTGCCGGAGAGGTGCGGATTGGCGGGGGCCGCGCGGGCGAGGTCGGTCATGGGCCGGTTCCGAAGTGGGGTGGTGGCGCTCCGCTTGGGGGGGGGCGGGCGCGGAGCGCCACCGGGGGTGCTGACGGTTCGGGGATGGCACGCGTCAGCGGGGGTATTTGGTGGGGTCAGTCCTGCGCCTTGACGTCGGCGGACAGCAGGACCGCCGGCACGCGGCCGTTATTGACCCAATAATGGCCGATGCCGTCCGCCTCGCGCGAGACTTCGCCGGCGCGGTGGACGATCGGAACGGCGCAGCTCGAGCGATGCTCGGTGACCTCGCCGCTGACGGTGATGATCAGCGCCGGCCGGCCCTGGTGGCTGTGGAAGGGGACGATGCCGCCGGGCTGGACGACGAGGCGGCGCAGCCTGAGATCGCGGCCCTGGACGCCGATCTCGCTGCCGAGATCGATGCTGCCGATGACGTCGTCGGTGACCTGGCTCGGCGCGGTCGGATGGCCGGCGAGCGCATTGTCGCGGACCTGGTCGGCGGGGCATTGACCGGCGAGGGCCGGGGTGGCGATGCCGGCGGCGGCGAAGGCGATCAGCGCCAGCGGGCCTTTCCGGATGATCGAATGGAACATCTTTATCTCCTGTCTTGCGAGGGCCACGAAGCCGGTGCGGGGATCGCGAGGGACCGCAGTCTTCAAGTGGCCTGGAGCTCCGGGCCGGCTTCGTGACACGCTTCCGAAACTAGAAAGACGAACCGCCGCGGTGAAATCGCGAGGCGTTATCGAGTCCATGCAAAGCCGGCATTTCAGCGGTGGCGGCTGCGGCGGCATTCTCCGGCGCAAGCAAAGCAAGGAGTGCAGCCGATGGACATGCAGGTGTTGGAGAAACTGGATGCGAGCCCCTCACTCGCCGGCCGGGTGGCGATCGTCACCGGATCGACCAGCGGCATCGGCCTCGGCATCGCCCGCGCCCTCGCCGCGGCCGGCGCCGACCTCGTCATCAACGGCTTCGGTGACCGCAATGCGATCGACCGGACCTGCGCCGAGCTGACCGCCGATCACGGCGCGAATGTCGTCTATAGCGACGCCAATCTGATGGATCCGGCCGCGGCCGCCGGCCTGGTCGACCAGGCCATCGCCGAGCTCGGCCGGATCGACATCCTCGTCAACAATGCCGGCATCCAGCATGTCAGCCCGATCGAGTCCTTCCCGACCGAGAAGTGGGACGCGATCCTGGCGCTGAACCTGTCGGCCGCCTTCCACACGATCCGCGCCGCTTTCGCGCCGATGAAGGCGCAGGGCTTCGGCCGGATCATCAATGTCGCCTCGGCCCATGCGCTGGTCGCCTCGCCGTTCAAGAGCGCCTATGTCGCCGCCAAGCATGGCGTGCTCGGCCTGACCAAGACGGTGGCGCTCGAGGGCGCCGAGTCCGGCGTCACCTGCAACGCGATCTGCCCCGGCTATGTCTGGACGCCTTTGGTCGAGAACCAGATCGGCGCCACCGCCGAGGCGCGCGGGATCAGCCGCGAGGCGGTGATCCGCGACGTGCTGCTCGCGGCCCAGCCGACGCGCCAATTCGCCGAGGTCGAGGAGATCGGCGCGCTCGCCGTCTTCCTGTCCGGCCCTGCCGCACGGTCGATCACCGGAACCGCGCTGCCGGTCGACGGCGGCTGGACGGCGCACTGAGATGCGCGCCATCGCCCCTGCCCCGCTGCGCCCCGAGCTCGCTTCGGTGCTGCGTTTCCTCGCGATCCGGCGGAAGACGAGCCATGCGCCCGCGATCGTCTATCCGACCAGCATCCCGCCGCTGGAAGGCGTGCTCGCGGAGCTCGCCGTCCATCGAGGCCGCTCGTGAGCCAACCTCGGATCGTGATCGTCGGCGCCGGCTTCGGCGGGCTCGCCGCGGCGCAGGCGCTGCGGCGCGCGCCGGTCGACGTCACGATCGTCGACCAGCGCAACCATCATCTGTTCCAGCCCTTGCTCTACCAGGTGGCGACGGCGGCGCTGTCGCCGGCCGACATTGCGGCGCCGATCCGGGCGATCCTCGCCGGCAACCGCAACACCAGGGTGCTGCTCGACAAGGTGATCGGGATCGATCCGGCGGCCAGGACGGTCCGGCTCGGCAGCGGCGGCGCGGTCGCCTATGACCGGCTGATCCTCGCGACCGGCGCGCGCCACTCCTATTTCGGCCGCGACGACTGGTCGGCCCACGCGCCCGGCATCAAGACGATCGACGATGCGACCGCCGTCCGGCGCAAGGTGCTGCTCGCGCTCGAGCGGGCCGAGACCGAGACCGACCAGGACCGCCGCCACGCCTTGCTGACCTTCGTCGTGATCGGCGGCGGCCCGACCGGGGTCGAGATGGCCGGCGCGATCGCCGAGCTCGCCCGCAAATCGGTGTCGCGCGACTTCCGCAGCATCACGCCGCACTGCTCGCGGGTGATCCTGATTGAAGGCGGGCCGCGGCTGCTCGCCGCCTTCCCCGAGACGCTGTCGGCCAAGGCCAAGGCGGCGATCGAGTGGCTCGGCGTCGAGGTCCGGCTCGGCGCGCGCGTCACCTCGGTCGGCGCGGACCATGTCGAGATCGGCGGCGAGTCGATCCCCGCCTTCACCGCGGTCTGGGCGGCCGGCGTCGAGGCCTCGCCCGCCGCCGCCTGGCTCGGCGCCGCCTGCGACCGCGCCGGCCGGATCGAGGTCGGCGCCGATCTCAGGGTCCCCGGCCAGGACGCGATCTTCGCGATCGGCGACACCGCCAGCTGCGCCGGACCGGACGGCCGGCCGCTGCCCGGCGTCGCCCCGGTCGCCAAGCAGCAGGGCCGGCATGTCGCCGCGACCATTGCCGCCGAGATGGCCGGCAAGCCGACCCGGCCTTTCCGCTATCGCGACTATGGCAATCTCGCGACCATCGGCCGCCGCGCCGCCGTGATCGATTTCGGCCGGCTGCGCCTGTCGGGCTTCCTCGCCTGGGCGCTCTGGTGCGTCGCCCACATCTGGTTCCTGGTCGGCTTCCGCAGCCGGATCGTCGTCGGACTCAGCTGGGTGTGGAACTACCTCACCTTCCAGCGCAGCGCGCGCCTCATCACCGGAGACATTTCATGATTTCGCTCCAGCAGGAGATCAAGGCGCTCGGCCAGACCGTGCTCGTCCTCCAGGGCGGCGGCGCGCTCGGCGCCTATCAGTTCGGCGTCTACCAGGCGCTGCACGAGGCCGGGATCGCGCCCGACTGGGTGATCGGCACCTCGATCGGCGCGATCAACGCCGCCCTGATCGCGGGCAGCCCGCCGGCCGAACGGCTCGACCGGCTCAGCGAATTCTGGCGCCGGGTCGAGCATGGCCAGTTCATGCCGGCGATGGCGCGCAACTTCCTCGCCATCGCCAGCGGCATCCCGGCCTTCTTCCGGCCCAATGCGGCTGCCTTCTTCAGCCCGCACGCGCCGCTCGGAAGCGAGGCCGCCGGCTATTATTCGGTCGATCCGCTGCGCGAGACCCTCGGCCAGCTCGTCGATCTCGACCAGCTCAACCATGGCGAAACCCGGATCACGCTCGGCGCGGTCAATGTCGCGACCAGCGAGATGCGCTATTTCGACAGCCGCGACATCCCGATCGGCCTCGACCATGTGCTCGCCTCGGGCGCGCTGCCGCCCGCCTTCCCGCCGGTGCGGATCGACGGCGAGCTCTATTGGGACGGCGGCATCGTCTCGAACACGCCGGTCGAGGCGGTGTTCGACGATTGCCCGCGCCGCAACAGCCTGGTCTTCGCGGTCCATATCTGGAACCCGAAGGGCCGCGAGCCGGAGACGATCTGGCAGGTGATGAACCGCCACAAGGACATCCAATATTCGAGCCGCGCCGCCTCGCACATCAAACGCCAGCGCCAGCTCCACCGGCTGCGCCACATCGTCGCCGAGCTGGCCGGACGGATCCCGGAGGCGGAGCGCAAGGACAATCTGTTCGCCGAGCTCGCCTCCTATGGCTGCCTGACCCGAATGCACGTCGTCCGGCTGCTCGCGCCGGCGCTCGATTTCGAGGACCATGCCAAGGACATCGACTTCAGCCCCGACGGCATCCGCCAGCGCCGCGAGGCCGGCTATCGCGACACGATGGCGACGCTGGAGAAGGCGCCATGGCGCACGCCGGTCGACCCGGTCGAGGGCTTCATCCTGCACGAGGCCTGTGGCGGCGAGATGGTGGACGTGGGCTAGATCACAGCCGCGTCATCCTGGCGAAAGCCAGAATCTCACCTCCTTTTGGGTTCACGCGAAGATGCGCGCGAAGAGTTCGTGCCGGGGGGAAGGCTTGGTTGCATTTCCGATGATTCCCGATTTTTTGGCGCGCTGCGCGCGCGAGACCGCAGAGGCGCAGAGATGCAGCGTCCCTTGGCGGCGCAGCCGCCCCTTCGATGCTGCCCATTAGAAGTGGCGCTCCGCGCCGGGAGAGACTGGGACTCTCTGCGCCTCTGCGTCCTCTGCGCGAAAAAATTGGAAGTCGGAGCCCGCCCTGCCGTCGCCGGACGAGGCTCAATCTCCGCGTGAACGCAAAGGCAGTGAGTTTCCAGCTTTCGCGGGAATGACGAAAAAGGCCGATCGGCTCGAGCCGGGCTTTTTGACTGCAACCCGCGCAAGCCGGAACAAAGGCCGCGGCCGACCGCTTCGCACATGTGAGCGACGCAGAGGCACGGGTGACGGACAAGGCACGTCCCGACGCCGTGCCGGTCCAGCATCAACCGGCGAAGGCGGTGGGCTGGACGGTCACCCCGGCAAGACCGAAGCGACGTCCGGAACGGCCTGCGGGCGCCGAGCCCTATTGATCGCTTGCCAATCGTTCGGCCGCCAGCGCAAGCTTCGGCCATGCACAATCGCCGCATCGTCCTCGCCGCCTTGCTTGCCCTCGCCGCCGGCTGCGCGACATCCCAGGCCCCCTCGCCGCCGAGCCTCTACGTGATGCGGCATCTGCACACGCCGGAGGGCGAGCGCGATCCGGATCTGACGGCCGAGGGCCAGCGGGTCGCGGCGCTGGTGCCGGCCTGGTTCGGGCGGACGCGGGTGCAGGCCATCTATGTCAGCGATTATCGGCGGACGCGGCAGACCGCGGCGCCGATCGCGGCGCGGCTCGGGCTGACGCCGATCGTCTATGATCCGCGCGACACGCCGGCTTTGGTCGCGCTTGTGCGGGCGGGGCCGCAGCCGGCGCTGATCGTCGGCCACAGCAACACCGTGCCCGACATCGTCGCCCAGCTCGGCGGGACGCGGCCGGGGCCGCTGGTCCATGAGGATTTCGGCGATATCTGGCGGATCGGTCCGGACGGGACGACGCTGCGCAGCCGGATCGAGGGCGCGCGCGAGCCCTGACCGGGCGGACGGCTTCTCGTTGATTCGGCGAGGAAAGTCCCGCCCCCAGAAGGGGGGAACGGGGGCGGGACAGTTCGGGCAGTGGCGCTTTGACGGGTTGGGGATAGGGCGCAACCCGCAGGCGGCAGGCTGGTCTTGATTTGGGTTAAGCGCGAGATCGTTTCGGGTCCGGTCCGGGGAATTCCCGGGGCTTGGGATTGGCCATCGCCATCTGGTCGACTGCCCTGCCCACCCCCTGGCCCCCTCCCGCGAGCGGGAGGGGGGATGGGTGATTAGAGGTCGATGCAGGCGGCGATGGATTCGAGCTTGCGGACGCGTTCCCTGAGGTCGGCCATCTCGATCAGGTCCGCGGTCTGGCTGCGCGGCTCCTTGCGTGTGCCGGTCCCGGTCAGCTCGAGCTTGCGGACGTCGAGCCAGCCCTGCCAGCCGCGGAAGCCCGCGAAGGTGACGATGCTGATCGAGGCCAGACCGAACGTCGCCATGGTCATCGTGGTCATCGGGTCGCTCATCTCTTCCTCCCTGAACAGATGAATTGGTTGAAGGAATTGTCGCTCAGCGCAGGTCTTCGATCTCGCGGGCCAGCCGGCTGTTGGAGCTGGTCACGTAGGTCTCGATCGCCTGCATCCTCAGATCCATGTTGCGCATCCGCTCGCGCGATTCCTCGCTGCGGCTGCCGGCGAGGCTCGGGCGGTAGGACCGGCCGCCGGCGCTGCGGCGCCAGCCGACCAGGGCGCCGATCAGGTAAAGGACGATGAACGCCTTCACGCTGATCAGCAAAGCCGCGAGGACCACGCCGACCCGGACAATCGTCGGATCCGCACCGATCTGGTTGGCGATGCCGGCGCAGACGCCGAGCAGCTTCCTGTTGTCGCGGTCGACCTCGAACCTGCGGCCACGGATATTCATTTGTCCCTCCTCACCTGCGCGCGTTCATCGCCCGCTTCCAAAAGATCCTGTTCCTGACGGTCGCCGATCCGCGGCGCCGCGTCCTGCTCGATCACATTGCGCTCGACGACCCGGAGCCTCTGCTCCATCCGCTCGAGCACGTTCAGCACCTCGTCCATGTCGAGCATGTCCTGCTCGTCGGCCTGGGGCCGCGGCGCCTGCCTGTTCCTTTTCGGCCGCACCATCAGCCAGATCAGCAGG
>JAYRLF010000245.1:0-6687 GCA_041905385.1 Allosphingosinicella sp. | reverse complement strand
ATGCAGCGGCAGGTCGGCGGCGCGACGAACGAGCATCTCGACCTCTTCACCGACAGCAGCGGCGAGAGGATCGTGTCGCGCTGGATCACGCGGGGGCGCAACTGCGGCGTCTTCGGGCTTCCGCCAGACGACAGCGCGATCGAATTCACGGGCATCGCGATCTGGAAGGTCAGGGACGGCCGGCTCGCGGAATGCTGGGTCGAGCGGAGCGCGCTCGAGCTCTACTTCCGGCTCGTCGAACGCCCGGCCGCCTGACCCGCGGACGACCGCACCGAGTGGAATTCGTGGCGATGGCCAACGCGGCCCGAAACTTGTCCGCTCCGGCGCTGCCGTCGATCGATGAAGCGGCCGATCATGCGGCGCATCGGAATGCGAGGTGGGCGATGCGCCAGTGGACTATCGATGCGTTTACCGATCGGCCCTTTGGAGGAAATCCGGCCTGCGTGGTCGAGCCCTTGGCGGAGTGGCCCAGTGCCGCGTGGATGCAGGCGATGGCGCGCGAGAACAATGCCGGCGCCACCGCATTCATGGTCGCCGGAGACTCGCCGCAGCAATTCGCCCTCAGATGGTTCACCGCGTCGGTCGAGGTGCCGTTGTGCGGCCACGCGACGCTCGCGGCCGCCCACGTGCTGTTCGACGAGTTGAGGCTGGGGTTGGGGAGAATCGACTTCGAGACCGATTCGGGTTTGATCTCCGTCCGCAAATCGCCCGACGGGATCGAGATGAACCTCCCGGCCCAGGCGGCCGAGCGTATCCCGCCGCCGCCTGGCCTCGCCGACGCGCTCGGCGTCAGCCCGGTGGAGGTTTGGGCGGGGCCCTATCTCGTCGCGCTGCTCGATTCCGCCGACGCGGTGCGGGCCGTCGTGCCCGATGGCGCGCGACTCCGCACCATTTCGCTGGACCATGGCGGGCAGGGCAATGTCGGAGTCGCGGCGCCGGCGGATGGCGGGGCGTCCTATGACGTGATCGATCGCTTCTTCGCGCCGGGCTATGGGATCGAGGAGGATAAAGCGACCGGTTCCTTCCACTGCATCCTGGCGCCGATCTTCGCCGCAAAGCTGAAGACCGAGCGGTTGCGCTTTCACCAGGCGTCACCGGGCCGAGGCGCGGACATGGTGAGCCGCATCGACGGGACGCGCGTGCTGCTCAGCGGCAGGGCGGTCACGATCGCTGAGAGCGCGCTGCGGGTCGCGCCGGCTGTGTCGTAGAAGGACCGAGACTCGCCGGCCACAGCTTGCCGAAATTCCCTTGGCCAGGATGCTGGCCAAGTCCCAACTGGCTAAGTCAAACCGCCGGCGCCCATCGTGGCGAAGCCGCCATTGGGTTCGAACGAGGCGCGGACCCGGGCCGCGGCCTCGGTCGTCAGCAGCCGTCCGACCATCCACGTGCAGAGGTCGATCGAGGCGAGGCAGCCGCCCCCGGTCGCGATATTGCCATGGATGACGAGTGGCCGATCTTCGGTGCGCACGCCCATCGCCTCGAGCTCCGGCATGACGGTCGGATAGGTCGTCGCGGATAGCCCGTCGAGCAGCCCGAGCGCCGCCAGCACGAGCGCGCCGGAATCGATCGCCCCGATGATCTGTCGCTTCGGATCCAGCCGTAACGCGGCCAGGAAGGCGGGATCGGCGATCTTCTCGCGGCTGCCGTCGCCGCTGACGACGAAAACGCCGTCGGCCGTGGCGGCCTCGGCCAGCCCGCCATGCGCCTCGACCGCGATGCCCGAATAGGACGTGATCCGTTGCCGGTCGGCGAGCAGCCGCACGCGCCACGGACCCTCATAGCCCGCGCCATAGGGCACCTTCACGCGGTGGAAGAAGTCGAAGGGCAGCATGGCGTCGACGTCGGTGAAGCCATCAAAGGCGATGATCGCGACGTTCATCGCGGGCCTCCTGGACGGGCAGGCCGGATCGTCATGTCATTGCGCTGCTGGAGCGGCCGGTCCCGTGCGCGAGACCCGGCTTGTGCCCGGTCGAAGTTGCGCCAGCACCTCCCGCACCGCTTCGACGACCGCCTCGGGCGCATCGATCTCGATATTATGGCTGGTCCCCGGAACCACGCGCTGCGTGCCCCGTCGCGACAAGGCTGCGCTCTGGCGGTGGAGCCGCACCATCCCGGCATGGTCAGCGGCATCGGCCGGATCGGCCGGGTCGAACAGACCGTGAGTCAGCACGACGAGCGGCCTGTCGCCGAACGGCCGCCCCTGGAACAGTGCCCGATAGACGGAGTCAGCCTGATCGCCGCCATAGACGCTGTTGGCGATCTCGGAGGCCTGCGCCGCCTGATAGGCCTCCGTCACCTGCAAGCGGAGCCGTTCCGCGGCGATCGCCGGGCCGAGCCGCGGCCGGACCGGATCGGTGCACCGCCGGTAGGTGATCGACGTGGGGTCGAGCGGGGCCTCGCGCGCGGCCGCGGCGCAGCGCTCGTATCGCCACATCAGGAAGCGGATGCCGTCAATGTCCCTGAGCTCGATCCGCGCCGCCGCAACCTGGCCGAGCCTCGCCACCAGCCACGGCCGAAACCGCTCCGCCGTCCGTTCCTCGGAGGGATCGACGAGGACGAGTCCCGCCACGTCCTCGGGGTGGAGCGCCGCATAGAGCTTGACGTTGAACCCGCCCAGCGAATGTCCGACGAGCACCAGCGGCGTCGTCAGGCCGGCGGCCCGGATCAAGGCGTGGAGGTCTGCGACGATCGCGTTCGGAGAGCGCGGGCCGATCGCGGGATCGCTATAGCCCAGACCGGCGCGGTCGTAGCTGCAGATGCGGGCGTCGCCTTCCAGCTGCGGCTGGACGAGTCCCCAGATCGCCGACCAGTCGCTGCCGCCGGCCTCGAGCAGGACGGTGTGCCGGCCCTCTCCCGTACAGAACAGGTTGAGCCGACGCCCGCCGCCGATGTCGACGAGCTGGTGCGGGCGCGCGAACGCGGCGAGCGCCTGCTCGCTGACCGGCGCCGGCGGCGATCCGTCCGACTGGCCGAGCGCCGGCGATCCGATCGTGAGGAGAAAAGCCGCTGCGACCAGTCGCCGCAGGCGGGGTGCGGCAAATCGCGTAAGCGGTCCGGGTCGATGATGCGTCATGACGCGAACCGTGCGTTATCCGCCGCGTGGGCGGGAGCGCGGCGTCGGGCATTTTTCGAGGATATCTCGCCAACCCGCCTTGTCCGCCAGGCCGCTCCGATCACAGCAATACCGTCCCGCTGAACATGTCGACGCACCGGCCGCCAACGCTGGCGCGCACGCCCTGCGGCGTCCGCCAGGCGCGCAGGGCAAGCCGGCTCGGCCGGCCCATCTCGACGCCCTGGACCGCCTCGTAGGAAAGGCCGTCGCCGGCCGACAGCTGAAGGCGCAGCGCCGCGGCCGTTGCATTTGCGCTCCCCGTCGCCGGATCCTCCCAGGTCCCGGCCAGCGGGGCGAACATCCGGGCCCGCACATCGCTGCGCTCGACCGCGTAGAGGAAGATCGAAAGCCGCCCCGCCAATTCGGGCATGGCGCGCGACAATCGCTGAAATGCGCCGAGATCGGGCGCCGCCTCGGCGAGCGCCCCAGGCAGGATCTCCACCAACGCAAAATCCACCCCCACGCTCGCGACCACCGGCTCGTGCCTGTCGACGACGATCTGCGCCGGCGCGAGCGACAGGCATGCGGCGACGGCGTCGATCGGAAGTGCATGGCGCAGGGCGAGTGTCTGCGGCGCATCGATTTCGGCGCCGACCACGTCTCCGCCTTCCTTCATGAGGCGGACCTCGACGATTCCGGACACTTGCTCGAAACGGATCGCGGTCTCGGCGACCCTGCCCAGGCGCGCGAGCGCAAAGGCAGTGCCGACATTGGGATGGCCGGCGAAGGGCATCTCGGCGGTGCGGTTGAAGATTCGTACCCGCGCCGTGTTGGCCGGATCCACGGGCGGAAGCACGAACGTGGTCTCGCTATAGTTCAGCTCGGCAGCGAGGGCCTGCATCGTCGCGTCGTCGATGCCGCGCGCATCGGGAAACACCGCCAGGGGATTTCCTCCGAAGCGCGTGGACGCGAACACGTCGACCGTCAGATAGTCGTAGCTGGGCACTCGCCATTTCCCCTTCGCGCAATCCGCCGGTTCGCCTGCCGCCCGGCTTCAGTGGGCCGTATCGATCAGGCGTGCGCGAAGGAAGGAAAGGATATGGTCGCGGGCGGCGATCGTCGGCTCGCCGGCCCGGTCGATAAGATGGACCGTCACGACGCTGTGCGGCGCGGGCACATGATCGGCGAAGAAGCCCGGCACGTCGGTGTTGGCGGCACGGTCCGGGAGCTCGATGGTCTCGAAACGCCCGCCCAGCGCCGCGCGATAGGCGGCGAAGCGCTCGGCGCGGCAGAAGGGGTCGCCGACGAACCTCAGGCCCAGGGCCTTGAGATCCTCGTCCTCCATGCGACGGGCGACGGCTTCGAGCTCGCCCGGCGCGATCTCCAGACCCGACGGATTGTCCAGCGGCAGCGAGGGCTGGCAGAGGACCGGCGCCGTCACGACGGGCTCAAGCATCATCGTCAGCGCGAAATTGCCGGTGAAGCACATGCCGACGGCGCCGACCCCCGGCCCGCCGCACTCGGCGTGCGCGACCCGCGCCAAACCCATCAGCCAGCCTGTGACCGGGCTCGACGCACCGCCGCCGCCCAGCGCGCGGAACTCCGCGCTCATGCAGGCCCGCCGGAAGACCGCCACTCCGCGTTCCGCCGTCGCGACCGCGCCATCCTCACCGAACAAGGATGGCAGGTAGACCGTGAACCCCGCATCGCGCACCCAGCGGCCGA
This sequence comes from Allosphingosinicella sp., assembly GCA_041905385.1. Taxonomy (GTDB): domain Bacteria; phylum Pseudomonadota; class Alphaproteobacteria; order Sphingomonadales; family Sphingomonadaceae; genus Allosphingosinicella. The sequence continues at coordinate 1,910 of JAYRLF010000245.1, read as the reverse complement.
AGCGTGCGACATGGGGGCTGATCCCCGGCATCTCCGGCATCACGATCACCGCCGGGCCTTCGCCGGACACACGCACGATCTTGGCGAGGCCCTCGATCGACACCTCCCGCGCCGCGAAATCGTCGAGCGGATCGTCGTCAGTCAATGCGTTCGCTGCCATGAGAACCCCCTTGCCGAGGTGCAGGTCTAGCCATGGTTTGGCGGGCTGGCGCGCGGCCAATCGGTCAAGTTTCGGGGCATTCCGGCCTCGACGCGGAAGTTAGGCAGCCGCCATCAATGCATCCGCCAGCAGCCTGAATTCCTTCTCCCGCGGGCTGCCCCTGCGCCAGACCAGGGCGATCCGCCGCGACGGATGCTCGGCATCGAGCGGCCGCGCCACGACCCCGGTGCCGCCGAGCAGCCCGGCCTCGACCGCCATCTCCGGCACCAGCGTCGTGCCGAGCCCATTGTCGACCATCTGCACGAGGGTGTGCAGCGAGGTGCCGAGCATCGAGGCCTCGGCCCGCAGCTCCGGCCGGTTGCAGGCGGACAGGGCATGGTCCTTGAGGCAATGGCCGTCCTCGAGCAGCAGCAATTTGTCCTCGTCGATCGCGCTTGCCGATACGACTTCGGGCAAGTCGTCCGCCTGCCCGGGCGGAAAGGCGATCATCAGCCGGTCGTCGAACAGCTCCGCCTTGTCGACGTCGCCGCAGCCGTAAGGCAAGGCCAGCAGCACGCAGTCGAGCTGGCCCCGATGGAGCGCGTCGCAGGCCGCCGGGCTGGTCTCCTCGCGCAGGAACAGCTTCAGGTCGGGCCACTGCCGGCGCAGCTTCGGCAGCAGGCTGGGCAGCAGGAAGGGCGCAATGGTCGGGATCACGCCCATGCGAAGCTCGCCTGCGAGCGGCTTGCCGGCGGCGCGCACCATGTCGGCCAGGTCCTCCGCCTCGCGCAGGATCCGCTGCGCCTTCTCGGCGACGCGCAGGCCGAGCGGGGTGAAGCGGACGACCCGGCGGGTGCGCTCGACCAGCGTGACGTCGATCAGCGTCTCGAGTTCCTTGATCCCGGCCGACAAGGTCGACTGGGTGACGAAACAGGCCTCCGCCGCCCGCCCGAAATGGCCGTGATTCTTGAGGGCGACGAGATATTGGAGCTGCTTCAGGGTGGGGAGGTAGGTGCTCATGCCACTCATCGTCTCATTCGATCAATGCGTACGATTTAATCTATTGGAACGATCGATTCCACCTCTTATATGCGCTGCACAATCGAATTTCCGCAGTGCACAAAACAGGAGAAACCGCGCACATGCTTACCGTTGGTGACAAGCTTCCCGCCCTCATCGTTCCGGTCCAGCAGGGCACCGCCGCGCTTCCCGCCGGCGAGACGCTCGACCTCGGCGCGACCGACGGCAAGTGGAAGATCCTCTTCTACTGGCCGAAGGATTTCACCTTCGTCTGCCCGACCGAGATCACCGGCTATGGCGAGCTGAAGCGCGATTTTGACGACCGCGATGCGGTGCTGATCGGCGCGTCGACCGACACCAGCCATGTCCACTTCGCCTGGCGGCGTTCGGACGAGCAGCTCGCCAATGCGGACTTTCCGTGGATCGCCGACAACAAGCGCGAGCTGGCCGAGGCGCTCGGCATTCTAGACCAGGCCGAGGGTGTCGCCTTCCGCGCCACCTTCATCGTCGATCCGGACAATATCATTCAGCACGTCACCGTGAACGGGCTCAACGTCGGCCGCAATCCGGCCGAGACGCTGCGGGTGCTCGACGCCCTGCAGACCGACGAGCTCTGCCCGTGCAACTGGACGGCCGGTGAAGAGGTCCTGAGGCCTGCCGCGTAAGGCGATCGGCCGCCGCATCCCCCCTCCGCGGCGACCCTCCCTAGCCTTGCGTCTCCCGAACCAGGCATTCGGACCTCCGATGGGGG
>JAYRLF010000244.1:0-6725 GCA_041905385.1 Allosphingosinicella sp. | reverse complement strand
GGTCGGGCCCGTCGCCGATCCCCGGCGCAACAGGAGACGCTTCATGCACACCAGCCTTTCCGCGCAGCTCGCCCAGCTCGAGCTTGGCCATCTCGCCGTCGAGCGGATCGAATCCGGCCCGCTCGAGCCGCCCGAGCCGGAGGCCGTCGCCCAGACCCTCGCCGCGATCTGGTCGGACCTGTTCGCCCTGTTCCCGGGCACCGCGCTCGAGGATGACGGCGAGGAACTGGCCTGGGGTCTCGTCAACCTGTTCCATCGCGCGGCGGCCAAGCGCGCCGCCTCGGTCGACCGCTCGACCGATGAGATCCTCTGCCTGCTGGCGTCGGCCGACGGTTCCGAGGTCCACAGCGCCGAGCTCGAGCGGCAGGTCGAGCGCGCCCGCAGGGCCGAGACCGCGATGCTCGGGCTCGAGACGTTCCGCGAGGCCGCGGCCGCGCTCTACCTGAACGAGACCGGCAGCTCCTGGCGGCCCGCCGGCGGCTCCCGGCTCAACCATTCCCGGTCCATGACCTCGGCGGTGGTCGATGGCCGCGACTATCTGCGCGCCCGCGCTGACGCGCGGCGCGGGGCGGCGCTGCCGCAGGGCACGCCGGTGGTCTTCGCCGGCGGTCGCCTCTCCTTCCCCTCGGCCGACGAGGCGCGGACCTTCGCCGACAATCTCTGGGCCACGCTCGAAAAGGTGCGCGAACATGTCGCCGACATGGTCCTCATCCATGGCGGCGACGCCAAGGGCGCCGACCGCCTGGCCGCGGCGTGGGCCGAGCGGCACAAGGTCGCGCAGGTCGTGTTCGGGCTGGACGCGCGGCTCGGCCAGCGCGCCGGCTTTCGGCGCAACGAGTGGATGCTGGCGCTGAAGCCCCGCTATATCGTCGCCTTCGCCGGCAATGGCGTGCTCGAGCGACTGGTCGTCCAGGCGAAGGCGCAAGGCATCACCGTCGTCGACCGGCGCGGCCCGCTTGGCGTTCATCCGAAACATGCGGCGCGATCCTGCTAGCGGATTGCTGATCGACCCGCCCTCGTCCGCTCAGCTGTCTTGCCGCTTCGGCTCGAACAGCTTTGGGTTTCCACGTCGGTCCGCCTTGGTGGCCGCCAGGAATTCCGGCCTGGTGAAATTGGCGGTCACGTCGCGCAGGTCTTCCAGCACGGTGTCGAGCAGCGGAAGGCTGGCGGCCGGATCGGCCTCCCGCGCCGATCGCAACAATCTGTCCGCCTCGACGATCTCGCCAACCAGCAGCGACCAGTCATAGCTATCGAAGCTCGCCGGCTGCATGAGCAGGCTTTCCGCCTGCTCTGCGCAATCGCGCGCCACTTGGAGATAGAGCTCGGCCAGCAGTTGCAGCCAGGCGCGCGCCAGGCGCGGTTCGCCCGGATCGTTCGCACCGGCGCGGCCGCGGGCCGCTTCGAATTTCCGATGGAGCTCGAACGGCTCCTCGCCGATGCTCGCGCGGATTCGATCGATGGATCGGGCCAGCTCTCGCAATTCTTCCAGCTCTTCCGGTTTCTCTCTGGACCAGAGATGCTCGTTCTGCCCGAACAATCCCCAGCGACCGCCGGCGCAATCGGTCAATGCCTTGATCAGGATGGAGCGGTAGCTCTCCTCCAGTTCTTCAAGGCGGTGAGTATGGCGATCCGACTTTGCCATTCGCCTGACTAACAAGCGCGCGCAGCGCGGCGCAAAGTGAATTGCGGGCCCGTCGGTGCCGCGCCACGCTGCGACAGGCAGGGATCGGGCGATCAGCTCCCGCCGCCGGGCGCGCTCGCAGATTCAGCGCCGTCGGGCTTCTCACTGGGCATCCTCACCTTGGTATCGCTGTTATAATCCTCGCGCTCGTCGTCGGGGTTGCCCGCGCCGGCGCCGCTGCCCGATACCGCTCCGGTCTTCGGATCGTAGCCGGCGCGCTGGCCGCGGTCGGTTTGCTGATCGATCATGACACTCTCCTTCCTGCTTCAACGCGCGAGCGGGCAGGAGTTTCGAAGATCCGCAATGCAAGGTCCGGGCGCCTGCGCATCAATGGTTCGTCGAGCTGAACAGGGTCCGGAACCTGGATCGGCCCGGTTCCGGACTGGTATCCGCGTCGATGGTGAGGATCTCGATGCTTCGGCGCTCGCAACATGCCCGGGTTGCCACTGCGCATTCTATCAGGACCTCAGCCGCGTTGCTCAGCTCCCTTTTGGGATAGAGGAAACCGCCTTCGGAGCCGTCGAGGTTCGACCAGCCTTGTCCCGCGAGCTGCTCGGCGAGCGCGCCCAGGTCAGCCGGATCGCCCTGCAGGTAGAAGGTGAGCCAGACTCGATCCAGCGCGAACGCCGGATCGGTCGCGAGCTGCTCGAAGTTGCGGCGGATCTGCCGCTCCAGTTCGGAGTCCATTCCGCTTCTTATCCGCGGCGCTCCGCATAGTCTCCAGCCGGGGTAGGACTAGGCCTGAAGTTCTCTGCGAAACGTCACTCGGCATGCTGCGGGCGCAAGATTGGGCAGGCGATTTGCGACAACATCGCGGTCGGGCTGGCTCTCTGCATCGGCACTTCCCGATCTGCCCGACCGCCCCGTCTGGCTCGGCAGCGGCGGCGCGCAACCGTCGGCCCTGCGGCCCGTGTTGCCCTTCGGGCTGCCCGCGCCGGCCTTGGGCCTCGGGTTCCCCTTGGGCTTCGCCCGGCGGTGCGCGCCGCCGCTTCGCCGCGCCTCTCCGGGGGCGTCGATCGGGATGGTCCCGACGACTTCAAGGAGACTGATCATGACCAACATCGTCCTTCTCGTCGGCAATCTCGGCGCCAATCCCGAGCGGCGCACCACCAGCGGCGGTACCGACGTCGCGACCTTCAACCTCGGCACCAGCCGGCCCAAGCGCGACAGCGAGGGCAAGACCTACAAGGATGAGAGCGGGTTTACCGCCAAGGACACCGAATGGCACCGGATTACCTGCTTCAACGGCCTCGGCAGGGTGGTCGCCGAGCATGCGACCAAGGGCATGCTGGTCTCTGTCAGGGGTCGCATCCACAACAGCAAGTGGACCGACCGCGAGGGTATCGAGCGCTACGGCTATGAGATCATCGCCGACGACGTCCAGTTCCTAAATCGCCCGCGCCCGGCGGCCGCGAACGACGAATCGTCCGCCGACGAGGATGCGCCCTTCTAGGGGGTCGATCACGCCCCGGCGGTAGCTGCCGCCGGGGCTTTTTTTCATGCGTTGAATGCGGCCCGGGCCCGCGATTCCGGGCGTCGGTGGGTGGGGGTCTGGCTCGTTCAAGGCCCAGTCTGGCGGACGGCGGCGCGGCTGATCAAGGATGCGCGGTCCCCCCAATTTGCTGCGCAAATCGGCTCCCCCGCGCCCCGCTGCGCGGCGCCTGCGGCGTCCCTGACAGCCGCGCCGCCGCCCGCGTCTGAAGCGCCGTCTTCGATCCCGGAGACGATGATGAGGAGACGCGAGATGACCATCTATACGACGATCACGAGCAGCAGCACGGCGCGGGTCGAGGAGCTTCGCGCCGAATATGGAATCACGCTGGCGGCGCGGATGATCGAGGCGGAAGCGGCCGACTTCCTCTGGGAATCGCGCGTCAGGGAGCGCTATCTCGGCCAGCATGTCGACGTCGGCCTCGGCTTCGGCGAGGACGAGGTCGAGCTCTCGCGCATCGCGATCCTGAGCGACTTCGACGATCAGTGGATGGTCGCCTTGTGCCTCGTCGACGGCGAAGGGCAGGCGGTCGACCTGCTCTGGAGGCAGCAGCTCGACACGCTCGAGGCGGCGGAAGCCGCGTTCGAGCGCGCCCGCTAGCGGCGCATCGGCGCGAATGGACAGGGAGCGGCGCCTGGCGCGTCGCTCCCTCTTCTTTTGTTCGCAGGCCTGGGATCTTGCAGACTCGGAAAGGGGGCAGGGGAAGGCAAGATTAAAGCAATGGTGCCGGTCGTTCCGGCCGGCATCATAAGTCATTGTCTGCACATCATTTTTTATGCGCCCGATCTTCGAGATCCGGCACCGTGCCGCCCCGGTTGGGTGCCTGGGCCTGCGCAAAGCCGCGCAAATCCTCGGTTTATCCGGCACTGTTTTTCCGGGGCGCGTGCACCGCCATCTTCAACTCGATGAGCGATGAATTCGACTTCGAGCCGCGGCTCGGCCGAATCCGGACGCGGGGACGCGCGAGCGGCCGAAAATATCTCCACCGCATCCTGGCCGCGGCCAATCTCGTCCGCGGCTCGGCGTCGGCGCTGGCGGGTCGCGGGCGCTTCGCGGGTGCCCGCGGCGGCCGGGGTGCGGGCATCGGGCGGCTGCTTGCGACGGGCGACCGTTTTGCCGGGCTGCGCGGCCGGCGGGTCATCGTCAAGTCGCGGATCGTCCGGCTCGCCGGCAAGGACCCGGCCGCTGCCCGCGCGCACCTGCGTTATGTCGCGCGCGGCGGAACCACACGCGAGGGCGAGCCCGGGGGTCTTTACGGCGCCGAGGCCGACGCGGTCGACGGCAAGGCCTTCCTGGCGCGCGGCGCGGGCGACCGCCACCAGTTCCGGTTCATCCTGTCGGCCGAGGACGGGGCCGACTATGACGATCTGCGGCCGCTCACCCGCCGGCTGATGGCGCAGGTGGAGGAGGATCTGGGGACCCGGCTCGATTGGGTTGCGGTCGATCATCACGATACCGGCCACCCGCACAGCCATATCATCGTCCGCGGTCGCGATGCGCACGGCAAGGACCTCGTCATCGCCCGCGACTATCTCACCGCCGGCATGTGCGCGCGGGCGGCCGAACTGATCGATCTCGATCTCGGACCGCGCTCGGACTTTGAGATCAGCGGCAGACTACGCGCCGAGGTCGGGCAGGAACGGCTCACAGGCATCGACCGCGCGCTGCTGCGCGACGCAGGCGCGGACGGCACCGTCTCTGCGCTTGGCCGCGATGCGCTCGACCAGGCGCTGCGGATCGGCCGACTGCGCCAGCTCGAGCGGTTCGGCCTCGCCCGCCGGCTGCGTCATGGCCGGTGGCAGCTCCTGTCCGACCTCGATGCGACGCTGCGACGGATGGGCGAGCGCGGCGACATCATCCGGACCTTGCAGCGCGCGCACCGGGATCGGGGTCGGATGCCGTCGCCGGCCGATCTCGTCATCCATGACCTGGCCGCGCCGGCGACGGGCCTGGTCGGGCGTGTGCTCGAACGCGGCCTCGCCGACGAGCTCGAGGACCGCCATTATCTGGTTCTGGAGGCGACCGACGGCCGCAGCCATTATCTCGAGATCGGCAAGGGTGTCGCGGTCGAGACGCCGCCTGCCGGCGGGGTCGTGCGGATCGTGCCGACGCGTCCCGCCGTCCGGCCGGCGGATCGCGCAATCGCCACGGTCGCCGCCGCCAATGGCGGCCTCTACACCGTCGATGCGCACCTTCGGCTCGATCCTTCCGCCAGCGAGGCGTTCGCCGAAACCCATGTCCGCCGGCTCGAGGCGATGCGCCGCCTGACCGGCGCCGTCGAGCGCAGGCCGGACGGCAGCTGGGTCGTGGCGCCGGATCATCTCGACCGGGCCGCGGCGTTCGAGGCCCTTCGGGCGCGCGACCGGCCGGTCATGGTCGAGACTCTTTCGGAGCGTCCGCTCGAGCAGCTCGTCGAGGCGGACGCGGCGACCTGGCTCGATCGCGAGCTGGTCGCTGCCGCGCCCGAGGCGCTGCGCGATGCCGGGTTCGGGGCGGAGGTGCGGACCGCGCAGGCCCGGCGGCGGCAGTGGCTGATCGCGCAGCAGCTGGCGGTCGAGGAGGACGGAACGACGCTCTACCCGCCGCGGCTGATCGAGACGCTCCGCCGGCGCGAGCTGGTCCGGGTCGCCGGGCAATTGTCGGCCGAGTTAGGCCTGCCGTTCGTCGACGCCGAGGCGGGCATGGCGATCGCGGGCAGGCTGCGTCGGCGGGTCGATCTTGTCAGCGGCCGGTTCGCTTTGGTGGAGAATGCGCGAGAGTTCACATTGGTGCCCTGGCGGCCGATGCTGGAGCAGCATGTCGGCAAGTCAGTCTCGGGGATCATGCGGCCGGACAGGATCAACTGGACGCTCGGACGCCAGCGCGGGCCGACTATTTCCTGAGCCCTCGTGCGCCTCGACAAGGCAGGGGGGCGTCAGTTTTTGACGCCATGCGGGCCTATCGTGCGAGTCGCCCGGCTTGCGGGCGATTCGAACGACAGGAGCAGAGAAGCAAGATGGCGAAGGGCAAGAGCGGCGGCCACTATCGCAGCGCGATTAGCGGGCGGTTCGTGACCAGCAAACATGGCAAGGCGAGCCCGCGCACGACGGTGCGCGAGGCCTCCGGCGGCGGCAGCACGGGCAGCTACCGCAGCGCGATCTCGGGCCGGTTCGTGACGGCGAAGCATGGCAAGGCGAGCCCGCGCACGACGATCAAGGAAAGCTGAGCAAGCGCGGGTGAGCATTCGGGGGCGTCCCGCCTTCGGGGCGCCCTCGATCTGGATCGAGGAACAGGATGATCATCAGTTCCCATATCGACGGCGCGTTCAACGGCACCGAGGACGAGACCCTCTACAAGCTTCGGAACGGCCAGATCTGGCAGCAGCTTGGGTATCGCTATCGCTATCATTATGCCTGGGCGCCACGGGTCGAGGTCGACGCCAACGGAACGCGTGGCACCATGAAGGTCGCGGGATTTCGTCATCCGATCCCGGTGCGCCGGATCGCCTGACTCTCACAAGGAGCTATTGAAGAGATGAGTTTCGAGATCCCCATCCTCGCTTTGCTTGCGCTC
>JAYRLF010000243.1:0-6737 GCA_041905385.1 Allosphingosinicella sp. | reverse complement strand
TTTCCTTCTCGACGGTGATCCGCTCGAGCACCGCCAGCCGGTCGCGCAGCTGCTTGACCTCGTCGCGGAGCCGCTTGTTCTCCGCATCGTCGACATGGACCTCATTGCCGTGACGGTCGTGGCGGATTCCGTACCGCGCTTTGACGATGCTCGCGAGCATCACCATCGCGACGATCAGCACCACCATCATCTGACCACCAGTCATTCCCAAACTCCCTCTGAATTCTCTTCTCTAGTTCAACGGCTGATCGCGCAGCCGCTCGATCTCGTCGGCGACGTCGATCCCCTTGTCGGTCACGATCCGCTCGAGCACGCGGACCCTTTGCTCGAGCCGCTCGGTCTGCGCCGCATATTGGGCGGCCCGCTCGGCCGTGCTGTTGCTCATCAATTCGAGCTGGCGTTCCTTGAACCTGATCCAGCGCTTGGCGACGTCGCCGCCGACGCCGAGCAGAACCGGAAGTCCGACGACGATCAGGAAGAAAGTGATCATCCAGTCGTTCATTGCACTGTCCTCCGGCTCAGTTGCGCTTGGTGCGCAGCGCTTCGATCTCGTGGGTGATGCGGTGGCTGTCGTCCGTGACGATCCGTTCGACGGTGGCGAGCCGGTCCTTCACCGCGCCGAGCTCGGCGCGCAGCTGCGCATTCTCGCCGGACAGGAGCTTCATCCGCTCGGCGGTCTCGGTCGTGACCCGCGGCTCGACCGATTTTCCCCACGCCGTCTCGAGCGGATAGCCATGCTTGATCCGGAGCCAGGTGATGAACACCCAGGCCATGATCGCGACCAGGCCGAGCAGCATGCCGCCGCCGATGATCCAGGGCAGATGCGGCAGGATGACCTGCTCGGCGAAATCGGGTTGGTTCTGCACTCTCCGGCTCCCCTCAATTGGTCGGGCCGCGCAGGGATTCGATCTCCTGCGTCAGGCGATGGCTGTCGTCGGTGACGATCCGCTCGACATTGGCGAGCCGGTCCTTCATCGACCCGAGCTCGGCGCGCAGCTGTGCATTTTCGGTCGACAGCAGCTTGATCCGCTCCATCGCCTCCTCATTCTTCTTCGGATAGACCGCCTGGCCCCAAGCACCGTCGAGCGGATAGCCATGCTTGATCCGCAGCCAGGTGGTCAGCACCCAGCCGGCGACGGCGGCGAGGCCGACAATGGCGGCGACAGGGGCGAAGGTCTCGAAAGGAAACATCGAATTCGGCTCCTACAGCTGGCGCAGATTTTCGATCTCGCGGGCAGTCCGCTCGGCAGGGTCGGTGGCGATCCGCTCGAGTACGGCGATCCGATCCTCGAGCGTGCGCATCTGGCTCTTCAGACCATCATTCTCGCTGGTCAGCGCCGCGACCCGCTGCGCCGTCTCGGGCGATTCCTGCTTGTGCGTGACTCCGCTCCACTCATTCTCGACCGGATAGCCGTGCCTGGCGCGGATCCAGGTGTTGGCGACCCAGCCGAAAGTGCTGATCGCGACGATCAGGATGACGAATTCAGGTCCACCCCAGGACATCGATTTTCCCCCTTCAGCGCAGACGTTCGATTTCGCGCGCGGTGCGCTCGGCAGGGTCGGTGGCGATCTGCTCGAGCACGCCGATCCGCGCTTCGAGCCGATCGATGACCCGATGCAGCTCTTCATTTTCCCTGACCAGTTGCGCGTCAGCATGGCCTCCGCTGGCAGAGGACGCGCCGCGGCCACGGTTTATCCAGGCGATGATCACGCCGGCGGTGGCGACGATGGCGACAATCGGAATCAGTTCACCGAACATGTCCTACCCCTGTCCAGAACGGATTAGCGAAGCTGCTCGATCTCGCGGGCGAGCCGGCTGTTCGAGCTGGTGACATAGGTCTCGACGTCGGCGAGCCGGCGGTCGATCTCGCGGAAGCGGGCACGCACCTCGCGGGTCGTCCGGCGCGGATTGGCGCGCACGCCCTGCCAGAACTTCTGCTCGTCCTGGTTCTGCGAATAGAGCTCGAGCGGCTTCTTCGGCGCCATCCAGGCGGCCAGCCAATAAGCGATCAGGGTCCAGGGGAAGCCGCCGAGGATGGTGACGACGACCAGGCCGATCCGGACCAGGGTGACGTCCATGCCGGTATAGTCGGCGATACCCGCGCAGACGCCCGACCATTTGGCATTCTGCTTGTCGAGGTAGAAGCGGGTGCGCTGCGGCGTCATGATTTCCTCCTGCTGGGTCGATTGGAGCGGCTCAGCTCGCTCAGTCGTTCATTGCGGCTCAATTCGGACAGGCGTTCCGGGCGGCCGAGCTCGGCGAGGCGCTCGCTGCGATCCTCGAGGGCCGCTTCGACCGGATCAGCGCCGATCGCGCGCCAGTTCGGATTCTCCGCCTGGATGATCCGTTCGATGGTCAGCATGCGGTCGTCGAGGCGACGGGCCAGCTCGTGCAGATCGTCGAGCAGGTTCTCGTCCTCGGAGGTCAGCACCTTCGCGGTCTTCCATTTGGTGATGTAGTGGAAAATGAGCCAGGGAAAGGCGACAAATAGGATGCCGCAGACGATGATCGGGATCAGCACTTCTTCCATCTGATCAGTCTTCCTTGCTCTCGGCGGTGCCGCCGTTGGTGCGCTTCGCGAGCGACGCCTTCAGCGCCTCGAGCTCGGCATCGACCTTGTCCGAATTGCGGAGCTCGGCGATCTCGTCGTCGAGCGTGCGAGGCGGACCACCCAGGCTGAGCGCGTCGGCATGGCCCTCGGCCAGATCGGCGCGGCGCTCGAGCACGTCGAAGCGCGAGAAGGCGTCGTCGACGCGCGGGCCGGAATAGAGCTCGCGCAGGCGGGCGCGGTTGTTGGCGCTCTCCATCCGGGTCATGATCGCATTCTGGCGGGCGCGCGCCTCGCGCAACTTGCCCTGCAGCTTGGCGATGTCGGCCTCGGACGCGCGCAGCGCATCGTCGAGCACTTCGATCTCGGCATTGAGCTGGCCAGCCATGTCGGCCGCCTTCTGCTTCTCGAACAGGGCCGCCTTGGCGAGATCCTCGCGCCCCTTGGAGAGCGCGAGCTCGGCCTTCTCGACCCAGCCGTCCTGCAGACGGTCGAGCTTGCCGATCTGGCGGCGCATCTCCTTCTGGTCGGCGATGGTGCGGGCAGCGGAAGCGCGCACCTCGACCAAGGTCTCCTCCATCTCGAGGATGATCATTCGGATCATCTTCGCCGGGTCCTCCGCCTTGTCGAGCAGGTCGGTGACGTTGGCGGCAATGATATCGCGCGTCCGCGAAAAGATTCCCATGGGAAAGAACTCCTTAGCATTGACATAGGGGCCGGCCGTGCCCCTGCTGCCGGGTCCGCCGGGCCGGGTCGCGCGATCGGAGCGCGGGGAGCTCATCCGGATAAGCTCCCCAGCCTTGATCGCAACCCTGACCGGCTTCGAATTAGGCATTCGCGTCAGTCCCCGACTGGACCGAAGCGACCGACACCGGGGTGGTCTCGGCGACACGCGCCGGGCCGACCGCGGCGGCCACCGAAAGGGTCGAAAGGACGAGCGCGCCCACCGTGGCGGTGGCGACCCGAGCGAAGCGATCGAAGCTGAACATTTCCGGTCTCCCTGAACCTTGGTTGCTCCCGTCCCGCCGACCATTCGGCGTAGACAGCTTTTGTTAAGCAGGGCGCGTGCCAAGCCAGGAAAAGCCCGGAAATCCGCCAAAAATCACCCGATTCTGGGGGTCGAGAGACACATTCCACTTGCCAACAGGTGGTGAAATATCCCAATAAGTGGCTCATTCGGCGAGGTGTATTAGGGTAATGGAACGCAACACTCATCTGGTCGGCCAGTCGACCTCGTTCCTCGACGCGGTCGAGCGGGCGAGCCGCGCGGCGCCGCTCGATCGGCCGGTGCTGGTGATCGGCGAGCGCGGCACCGGCAAGGAGCTGATCGCGGAGCGACTCCATCACCTTTCCTCCCGCTGGGACGGCCCGCTCATTATCATGAATTGCGCGGCGCTGCCCGAGACTTTGATCGAGGCGGAACTGTTCGGCCACGAGGCCGGCGCCTTCACCGGCGCGACCAAGGCGCGCCCGGGCCGGTTCGAGGAGGCCAATGGCGGCACCCTGTTCCTCGACGAGCTCGCCACCCTGTCGAGCCCAGCCCAGGACCGGCTGCTGCGCGCGATCGAATATGGCGAGGTGACGCGGATCGGCGCGAGCCGGCCGGTCCAGGTCGACGTCCGCATCGTCGCCGCGACCAACGAGCATCTGCCGCGCCTGGTCGAGCAGGGCCGCTTCCGCGCCGATCTGCTCGATCGGCTGTCCTTCGAGGTGGTGACCTTGCCGCCGCTGCGGGCGCGGCAGAGCGACATCCCGGTGCTGGCCGACTTCTTCGGCCGCCGCATGGGGCTGGTGCTGGCCTGGGACGTGTGGCCCGGCTTCAGCGAAGGCGCGATGGCGCAGCTGCTCGCTTATCCCTGGCCCGGAAACGTCCGCGAGCTGCGCAACGTGATCGAGCGGGCGGTCTATCGCTGGCCCGATTTCACCGAGCCGATCGACGACATCCAGTTCGATCCGTTCGAATCCCCCTGGGCCCCGGCGTCGGGGCAGGGATCGGTTGCGGGACAGGCGCGGCCGGCCGCCCCGCCCGCCGCCGCCAATATCGATGCCCCGCGCGAGCTGGCGCCGGCGGTGAGCCAATATGACCCGGCCTTGTGCGCCGATTATCGCCTCGCCATTGCCGACTATGAGAAGGCGATCCTGACCGCGGCGCTCGAGAAATGCCGGTGGAACCAGCGCGCGGCGGCGGCGGCACTGTCGTTGACCTACGACCAGCTGCGGCACGCCATGCGCCGCCACCAGCTGAAGGACGCCTGAGCCGAAGTTGCCGCAGCATAAGGGTGCGTCAACTTCGTCAACTTCGTCAGGATTCGGGCGAGTTTCCTGAACAAGACGGTCCAAGGACGGCCTATGTTCACGAGTTGCACGGACACGTGCGATTTTTCGAGCCTTCCCGCCCGGCGCGACGAAGCGGCCGCCGGCCTTGTCTTGAGATTGACGATGCGAAAGAGCCAGGCTCGGGCTAGGAGGCGAAGTCCTACATTTCAAGAACATAAATAGAACATCGGTTTCGATTTCACCGGACGACGATCCCGCGTATCGGATCGGGATGGACTCGAGCCCGCTGTCCAATGCCGAGATCGGCGATGCGCGCCGCCGCATCGCCGGCACGGCGCTGCGTACGCCATTGGTGCCTGCCGATGGCTCGCGGCTTCACCTCAAGCTCGAATGCCTCCAGCCGACCGGTTCCTACAAGATCCGCGGCGCGATCAATGCGGTGCGGGCAGCGATCGAGCGGGTCGAGCCGCTGCGCGCGATCGTCTCGGCCAGCGCCGGCAATTTCGGCCAGGCAATCGTCGCGGCCGCGGCCAATCTCGGCATCAGGGCGATCATCCATGTGCCCGACAAGGCGGCGCGGGTGAAGGTCGAGACTCTGCGCCGGATGGGCGCCGAGGTGCACGAGCATAGCTTCGACGAATGGTGGCAGATCATGGCGACGCGCGACCCGCCGGACGCGCCCGAAGGCGCGAGATTCTTTCATCCCGTCTGCGAGCGCGAGGTGATCGCCGGGGCGGCGACGATCGGCGAGGAGATCGTCGAGGACTTGCCAGAGGTGGAGACCGTGCTGATCCCGATCGGCGGGGGCGGCCTCGCCTGCGGCATCGCCCAGGCCGTCAAGCGCCACCGGCCCAGCTGTCGGATCCTGGCGGTCGAGACCGACACGGCGACGCCGCTGCAGGCCGCATTCGCGGCGGGCGAGCCGGTGACGGTGGCGCGCGTGCCGAGCTTCATCGACGGCATGGGCAGCAGCCGCGTGCTCGACGCGATGTGGCCGCTGTTGCGGCGGCTGATCGACGATGTCGTGATCGTCAGCGTCGCCGACGTCGAGGCGGCGATCCGGCGCCTGGCCGGGGAGCATCATGTCATTGCCGAAGGGGCAGGGGCCGCGGCGCTGGCAGCGGCGTTGAAGGTTGGCCGTCCGAACGCGGTCGCGATCGTCTCCGGCGGAAATCTCGACAGGACCGAGCTGCGACGGATCCTGGCCTGACCGGCGTCAGTCGGTCACCCGTGCGGCGGCTCGCGCATAGGGCCTGACGCCGAGCAGAGCGAGCAATACCGCGACCGCCAGCATCAGCGGCAAGGCGATCGCCAGCGAGGCGGCCAGCCGCGCATCGTCGCCGAATCCGTAATCGGTGATCAAAGCGACCGCGGTCGGGCCGAAGCCGAGGCCGATCAAATTCGCCACCAATTGATAGACCGAGCCGCCAAAACCGCGCAGCCGCGCCGGGACGAGATCCTGCAACCCGGCCGGGCCGGCCGACGACAGGGCGGATAGGCAGACCAAGGCGAGGGCCATGCCGGCGAGCGACGCGACGCCGGTCGGGGCGAGCGCGAACAGCGAGGCCCCCGGCATGGCGAGCAAGGCGGCCCCGCCGAGGACCAGCATGCGGCCCGACAGGAATCCCCGCCGCACCAGCGCATCGGATGCGACCCCGCCGGCGATCACGCCGATCGTGCCCGACAGGATCACGACGAGGCCGATCGACAGGCCGGATTGGGCCGAGGCGAGGTCGTAGCTGCGGCGGAAATGCTCGGGCGCCCAGGCGAGGATCGCGTAGAGCGCCATCACCATGAAGGTGACCGCGAGATGGTGCATCGCGATCGCGGCGCCCGAGGCCCAATAATGCGCCCAGCGGGAGGGCGCCGGTATGTCCTCGCGGGCTTCAGGCGTTGCCGCCGATACCTCTG
>JAYRLF010000242.1:0-6749 GCA_041905385.1 Allosphingosinicella sp. | reverse complement strand
CCGACAGCCCGACCTTGCCGGCGCCGATCCTGCCGCGGCTGGTCTCGACCGCGACCACGGCGCCGTGCGGATCGCGGACGAGGCCGGTCACCTCGCAGTTCTGGACGATGTCGACGCCATGGCCGGACGCCGCGCGCGCATAGCCCCAGACGACCGCGTCATGGCGCGCGGTGCCGCCGCGCCGCTGCAGCAGCCCGCCCTCGATCGGGAAGCGCGCGCCGGCGAAGTCGAGGAAGGGCGCGAGCCGCTCGACCGCCGCGCGGTCGAGCAGCTCGGCATCGACGCCGAGCAGGCGCATCGCATTGCCGCGCCGCGCGAAGGCGTCGCGCTGGGCGTCGCTGTGGAACAGGTTGAGGACGCCGCGTTGGCTGACCATGACGTTGTAGTTTAGGTCGCGCTCGAGCCGCTCCCACAGCTTCATCGACCATTCGTAGAAGGCGATGTTGGCGTCGAGCAGATAGTTGGAGCGGATGATGGTGGTGTTGCGGCCGGCATTGCCGCCGCCGATCCATCCCTTCTCGAGCACGGCGATGTTGGTGATGCCGTGATTGCGGGCCAGGTAGCAGGCGGTTGCGAGCCCGTGGCCGCCGCCGCCGATGATGACGATGTCGTAGCGGGGCTTCGGCTCGGCATCCCTCCAGACCCTGTGAACGGCGCCCCCCAGCGCCTGCCTCAGCAATTGCCCGCCCCAGTAACGCATCAACCAGCTCCCGGACGGGAGGCTAGCTGCCCGGCCCGGCGCCGGTTTGACGGTTTGCGTCGCGGACTGCACAGAAAGCGAAGGGCCGGCGGTGACACGCCCGCCTGCGGCGATCTGCAGCGGCGCCGGACCGGCGCCACGGCCGGAGGGGCGGGAGTCGACGCGATTCGTCAAATTGCCGTCGCGCCACGGACAGGGCGGTGGCCGTGCCTCGCCTAGCCGTGGCTCATGCACAGGGCGCATTTCTACGAGCGGCTGAACGAGCAGCTGCAGGCGATCGAGCGGGACGGGCTGCGCAAGGAGGAGCGGATCCTCGATTCGCCGCAGGGCGCGCTGGTCGAGATCGACGGCCGCAAGCTCATCAATCTCTGCGCGAACGACTATCTCGGCCTTGCCGCCGACCCGCGCGTCGTCGACGCCGCGGTCGCGGCGACGCGGACCTGGGGCGCGGGGCTCGCCTCGGTCCGCTTCATCTGCGGGACCCAAGCGCTGCACAAGCGGCTCGAGGCGGCGGTCGCAGGCTATCTCGGCGTCGACGACGCGCTCCTCTTCGCGGCTGCCTTCGACGCCAATGGCGGCGTGTTCGAGCCGTTGTTCGGTGCGAACGACGCGATCGTCTCCGACACGCTCAACCATGCCTCGCTGATCGACGGGATCCGCCTGTCCAAGGCGCGCCGCTATCGCTACGCCACCAACGACATGGCGGCGCTGGAAGCCGCGCTCGCGGCCGCGCGGCGCGAGGGCGCCGAGCAGATCCTGATTGCGACCGACGGCGTCTTCTCGATGGACGGAACCATCGCCGATCTCGGCGCCGTCGCCGCGCTCGCCGAGCGCTTCGACGCGCTCACCCTGGTCGACGACTGCCACGCGACCGCGCTGATCGGGCCCGGCGGGCGCGGCTCGGCTGCGCTGCGCGGCGTGCTCGACCGCATCGACATCGTGACCGGCACCTTCGGCAAGGCGCTGGGCGGCGCGATGGGCGGCTTCGTCGCGGCGCGGCGCCCGGTCGTCGCGCTGCTGCGGCAGCGCGCGCGGCCCTATCTGTTCTCGAACGCGCTGGCGCCCGCGGTCTGCGGCGCCGCCCTCGAAGCGCTCCGGATCGCCGCCGGGGGCGAAGGCGAGCAGCTGCGCGAGCGGCTCGCCGCCAACAGCCGCCGCTTCCGCGCCGGGCTGGAGGCGCTGGGCTTCGACCTGGTTGCGGGCGAGCATCCGATCATTCCGGTGATGCTCGGCGAGGCAGGCCTCGCCCAGGCGCTTGCGCGCAGCCTGTTCGATCGCGGCGTCTGCGTCACCCCCTTCTCCTATCCGGTCGTGCCGAGGGACGCTGCCCGGATTCGCACCCAGATGAGCGCCGCCCTCACGCCCGGTCAGGTCGATCGCGCCCTCGATGCCTTCGCGGCGGCCGGACGCACGCTGGGGCTCGTGCGATGACGGCCCCGGCCGGGGCGGCAGCGCAAGCGCGGACGATGCGCAGCCTCGCCAAGCTCGAGGCGCGCGAGGGGCTGTGGGAGACGCGCGCGCCGGTGCCGGAGCCCGGGCCCGAAGACGTGCTGATCAGGGTTCACCGGACCGCGATCTGCGGCACCGACATCCACATCTACAACTGGGACGACTGGGCCGCCCGGACCGTGCCGGTGCCGATGATCATCGGCCATGAATTTTCGGGCGAGATCGTCGAGATTGGCGGCCGCGTGACGCGCCCGCTCCATGTCGGCCAGCGCGTGTCTGGCGAGGGCCACGTCATCGACATCGACTCGGCGGCGGCGCGCTCCGGACGCTTCCATCTCGATCCGGCGACGCGCGGCGTCGGCGTCGACCGCCAGGGCGCCTTCGCGGACTATCTGGCGCTGCCGGCCTTCAACGTCATCCCGCTGCCCGACGAGGTCGGCTATGATCTCGGCGCCCTGCTCGACCCGTTCGGCAATGCCGTCCACACAGCTCAGCAGTTCGACCTGATGGGCGAGGACGTCCTCGTCACCGGCGCCGGGCCGATCGGGATCATGGCGGCGGCGGTCGCGCGCCGGGCGGGTGCCCGTTCGGTGGTCCTGACCGACGTCAATCGCTACCGGCTCGACCTCGCCGCGCGCGTCGCCGGCGTCCGACCCGTCGACGTCGCGGCCGAGGACCTGCGCGACGTGATGACGCAGGAGGGCATCGCCGACGGGTTCGGCGTGGCGCTCGAGATGTCGGGAACCGGGGCTGCGATCGGACAGGCGATCGACGCCTTGCGAATGGGCGGGGGCCTCGCCGTGCTCGGCATTCCCTCCGGTGCAGTCGAGATCTCCTGGTCGCGGATCGTCTTCAAGGCGATCACCATACGCGGCGTCTACGGGCGCGAGATGTTCGAGACCTGGCGCAGGATGTTCGGGCTGATCCGCGGCGGCCTCGATCTCGAGCCACTGATCACCCACCGGCTCGAGGCCGGCGCCTTCCAGTCCGCGTTCGAGATCATGCGGTCGGGCCGGTCGGGAAAGGTGGTCCTCGACTGGAGCGATGCCGGAGCCGGTCCCGCATGCTAGGCCGGCCGTCGCTTGCCTGCGACTGGAAGACCATATTACAGGAACCGGATGCCACGGCTTCCACGCACGGCGGACGAGCAGGCCGCCCCCCTGTTCAGCGGCATCGAACGCGATGTCCGGCTCTCGGACAAGGTCACCAGGGCGCTCACCGACGCCATCGAGGCCGGCCGGTTCAAGCCCGGCGAGCGCCTGCCCTCGGAGCGCGAGCTGGGCGAGCAGTTCCAGGTGTCGCGCACGGTCGTGCGCGAGGCGGTGCGCTCGCTGACCGCGACCGGGCACGTCACCGTCACCGCGGGCCGTGGTGTCGAGGCCAGCTACGATCCCCGCTCTTCGACCAGCCGGGCGATGCGGCTCATCGTCAAGGATTTCGGCGAGCTCGACTATGGCCAGGTGCACGAGATTCGCGTCCCGATCGAGGTCCAGGCCGCAGCCCTCGCCGCCGTCCGCGCCGGCAAGGAGGGTGTCGCGGCGCTGCGCCGGATCTGCGACAGCCATGCCGCGCATATCGAGACGGGCGACCTCGAGGCGGCCGGTGCGGACGACCTCGCCTTCCACGACGAGATCGCGCGCCTCGCCGGCAACAAGCTGCTCCTCGCCCTCTACCAGACCATGGCGGCAGTGCTGAAGGAAGTCCGGACGCCGGTGCTGCGCGACGCCGAGGTCGCGCAATCCGGGCTGCGGGCGCATCGCTGGCTGCTCGACTGCATCGCCGCCGGCGACGCCGACGCGGCCAAGGGGGCGATGGAGCGGCACCTCGGCGAGGCGCAGCGCATCTGGCAGGGCGGTTCGCCCGCGGGCTAGGGCTTCCCGGTGCCGGTGCTTTGCTGCCGCATCGGCGTGGCGGCCCGCCGGCATGGGGCGTGATATGACGATCGTCGTTGCTCGCCGCCACGGCGGCCGCGGATGTCGGAGGCCGCGGCGCGGCCGCGTTGACGTCTTCTCGAGTCTGAAATATGTGATGGCATGCCAGTTTAGGCTGGCGCCGGGAGCGCATCCAGGTCGGAGTGCAATGCGGGGACTGAAGGCCGCCTGTTTCGCGACGATCCTCCTCCTTGTGACACCGGCGGCGGCATGGGCCGCGGGTTCGGAGGAAACCGCCGGCTGCGGCGCGGGCGTCGCGATCGCGCGGCCCAACGTCACCGTCCTCCGCGCGCAGAGCGTTCCGGCCGGCCGGTTCAGGGCGCCCGACGGCCGCGACTATCCGGTTCGCCGCTTCTGCCGGGTCGAGGCGGTCGCGCGGCCGACGCCGCGGTCGGAGATCAATATCGAGATCTGGCTGCCGGACCCGACCGAATGGAACGGCCGCTTCTACCAACATGGTGAGGGCGGCAGCGGCGGGTCGATCAACTATCGCGCACTCGCCGACCGGCTCGAACGGGGCAGTGCCGTGGCCGCCACCGACGACGGCATCCGGCGCAACATCGCCGCCGCCGCCGACCTTGAGGCGCTCTATCGGCTTTGGGAGGGCGACCGTCACAACCCCGAGCAGGTGATCGACAATCACTATCGCGCCATGATCGAGACCACCCATGGCGCCAAGGCGCTGCTCCGGCTTTATTATCCTGGACGGCGGTTCCGGAGCTATTTCGCGGGCTGCTCGGGGGGCGGCAATTATGCGCTGAAGGCAGTGCAGCGCATGCCTGGCGAGTGGGACGGCGTGCTGGTGGGGGCGCCGTCGAACAACGCCACCCGCTATTTCATCGCCAACATCTGGAACAGCCGGCGCTGGCTCGATCCGGCAACCCGGCTCCGGCCCGAGACCCTGCCGGCGGTGCAGCGGGCAGCGCTCGCCTCCTGCGGCCCGCGCGCGCTCGTCGTCGATGGCATCGCCACCGATCCCCGGCATTGCCGGTTCGATCCGGCGGTGCTGCAATGCGCCGGCGCCGCGACCGGCGAGTGCCTGACCGCCGGCGAGGTCGCGACTCTGAGGCTGATCTATTCGGGCCCGCGCAACCCGCGCACTGGCGCGCAGCTCTATCCGGGCTTCCCCGCGACCGGCGAGGCGGCCTGGCCGCCGTTCCTGGTCGCCCCGCGCGAGAGCCGCGGCCTGCTCGCCGGCACTCCGTTCAACCTCTACAGCGCCAACGTCTTCCTGCAATATCTCCACGGCAGCGCCGAACGCGCCGCGCGGCTGCTGTCGTTCGACTTCGACCGCGACGTCGAGTCTGCCGAGAGCCTCGCCATCGCCGGCATGCCGCTCGCCGAGGTCTATAACAGCACCGCCGTCGACCTCTCCGCCTTTGCCCGCAACGGCGGGCGGATCATCATGTATTTCGGCTGGCAGGACCCGGCGCTGACGCCGCTGGAAGGTATCGCTTACTATGAGCAGGTCGCCCGCGCCGCCGGCGGCATGCGCCGCGCGCAGGACTTCTTCCGCCTGTTCATGGTTCCGGGCATGGCCCATTGCGGCGGTGGTCCCGGCGCCAATGCCTTCGGCCAGGTCCTCTCCCCGGCGCTCCGCGACGATCCCGTCCACGACGTCTCGCGGGCGCTCGAGGCCTGGGTCGAGCAGCGGCGCCCGCCCGACCATCTGGTCGCCGCGCGATTCCGGGATGACCTGCCGGCAAACGGGGTCGCGTTCACGCGACGGCTCTGTCCCTATCCCTCGGTCGCCGTCCAGGGCGGCGCCGGCGACCCCCGACTGGCGGCCAGCTTCCGATGCCGCGCCGCCGCCTGAGGCGATGAGGCGCCCGGCCTGCCGTGCCAATGGCGCGCGTCGCGGGCAGCGGCGGCGTCGGCGCGTGCCGCCGGGCCTGCGGTCGCGGATCGGTGCGATCATCGCGCTCGGGGTGCTGCTCGCAGCCGGCTGGGCCGCAGCTGCGCGCGCGCAGCCGGCGCCGCGGCCGCAGCTCGTCGTCGTCGTTTCGGTCGACCAGCTTTCGAGCGACCTGTTCGCGGCCTTTCGCGCGCGCTACCGGGACGGCCTGGCAACGCTGCTCGGCCGGGCCGTGGTGTTTCCGCGCGGACACCACCCGCAGGCGATCACCGAGACCTGCCCGGGCCACGCCGCGATCCTGACCGGCGGCTATCCATGGCGCACCGGTATCGTCGCCAACGGCTGGTATGATCGCGACCGTGACCGGCCGGTGAACTGCGCCGAGGATCCCGACGCGGCCACCCCGCCCGGCGACCCCTATCGGCGCTCGGCCGTCCAGCTGCGCCTGCCGACGCTCGGCGACCGGCTGAAGCGCCTCGCGCCGCGGACGCGGGTGGTCGCGGTGGCCGGCAAGGACCGTGCCGCGTTGATGCTTGGCGGGCAGAGGGCCGACGAGCTCTGGTATTGGGACCGCGACCGGTTCGAAGGCCATGGTTCGGCGACGGCGGTGGTGGGCCGCGCGAATGCGCGTGTGGCGCGGGTGCTGGCGCGGCCCGACCCGATGCCGCTTCCGCGCGCCTGCCGTGCCGATGCCCTGCCGGTCGCGCTTCCCGGCCTTTCGGTCGGGGTGCCGGCGCCGCGCGCCGCCGGCGACCGCGATCCTTTCCTGCGCACGCCCCCGCGCGCGGCGGCCGGCACCCAGCGTGCCAGCGAT
>JAYRLF010000241.1:0-6770 GCA_041905385.1 Allosphingosinicella sp. | reverse complement strand
CTCGGCGAGATCGATCCCGCCTTCCCAGAGTGCCTTGCCGACGATCGCCCCGGCCGCACCGGTCGCGGCGAGGAGGGAGATGTCGTCGAGACCAGCGACGCCGCCCGAAGCCTGCAGCGAGCGTTCCGGCAGGCGCCGCCGGACCTCCTCCATCAGCGCGACATTCGGCCCCTTCAGCATGCCGTCGCGGCCGATGTCGGTGACCAGCAGGTGTCGCGCCTGCGGATGGAGCGCGGCAATATCGTACAGGCTTTGCGCTCCGCTTTCGGTCCAGCCGCGGGTCGCGACGATCGGGACGCCGTCGACCAGATTGACGTCGAGCGCGAGCCCGATCCGGTCGCCGCCGAAGCGGGCGACCAGCCGCTGCGCGGCCTCGGGCTGCTCGACGGCCAGGCTGCCGATCACCACCCGGTCGACGCCGGCGTCGAGCATCGTCGCCACCTGCTCGGCCGTCCGGAAGCCGCCGGCGACCTGGAGCGCGAGCGGCGCGGCGCGGGCGAGGTCCGCGATCCGCGCATGCTGGACCGGCGCGCCGGCGCGGGCGCCGTCGAGATCGACGATATGCGCCCAGGTCGCGCCGGCCTCGGCGAAGCGCGCCAGCGCCTCGGTCGGGTCAGCCGAATAGATGGTGGCATCGTCGAACCGGCCCTGGCGCAGGCGGACGCAGCGGCCGCCCATCAGATCGATGGCGGGATAGATGATCATCGCTCGAGAAAAGCCTTCAGGAAGCGGGCGCCGGCTTCGCCCGACCGCTCGGGATGGAATTGGCAGCCGAGGAGATTGTCGCGGGCGACCGCGGCCGAGACCGGCCCGCCATATTGCGCATAAGCGATGCCGAACGGGCCCGGATCGCAGGCAAAGCTGTGGGCGAAATAGACATAGTCGCCGTCGGCGAGGCCGCGATCCCGGTCGTGAATGCTGAGCCGGCTCCAGCCCATATGTGGCACCGGCCGCCCGGGTGCGGCGGCCAGCTTGCGGACATCGCCGGAGATCAGCCCGAGACATTCGGTCGCACCTTCCTCGGACCAGTCGAACAGCAGCTGCATGCCGAGGCAGATGCCGAGAAAAGGGCGGCGAAAATTCCGGATCGTGGCGACGAGTCCGAGCGTGCCCAGGCGCTCCATCGCGAAGCCGGCGGCGCCGACGCCCGGCAGGACCAGCCGGTTTGCCGCGGCGATCTCGGCGGGGTCCGAGGAGGTCGCAACCCGCGCCCCGAGGCGCTCGAAAGCGATCCGGATCGAGCCGAGATTGCCGTAGCCGAGGTCGATCAGGGTGACCGCGCTTGCTTGCGCGGCAACTTTCACGGCCTTGGCTCTAAGATCGGCGGGAGCGTTCACAACACCCCCTTCGTGCTCGGCACGGCCGCGCCTTTCTCGACGGCGATCGCCTGGCGCAGGGCGCGGCCGAACGCCTTGAAGCAGGCTTCGGTCTTGTGGTGGTCGTTGTCGCCCGTCACCTGGACATGGATCGCGGCGCCGAGGCTGTCGGCGATCGAGCGGAAGATGTGCGGCGTCATCTCGGTCGGATAGGCGCCGATATGGCTGGCGGCGAACGCGCCCTCGAACCGGGCGAATGGCCGCCCGGACAGGTCGATCAGCACATTGGCCTCGGCTTCGTCCATCGGCAGCGCGAAGCCGAAGCGGCCGATGCCGCGCCGCTCGCCGAGCGCGCCGGCCACGGCGCGGCCGAAGGTGATCGCGACGTCCTCCAAGCTGTGATGGGCGTCGATCTCGAGATCGCCGTCGCAGCCGAGCACGAGCGAGAAGCCGCCATGGGCGGCGACCTGGTCGAGCATATGGTCGAAGAACGGAATGCCGGTGTCGATCCGGCGTGGCGAGGCGCGGTCGAGGTCGACCGCGGCGGCGATCCGCGTCTCCTTGGTGTCGCGCACCGCCTCCGCGCGGCGCGCCGACGCTCCGCCGCCGGCCACGCCGAAGGCGGCGAGCGCGAGCGCATTCTCCTGCTCGGCGCCGATCGTCAGCCGGACCGCGCCGGCGGCGATGTCGGGGCGATAGCGGACGCGAATGCCGCTCTGGTCGAAACTCTTGCGGGCGGCGTCGACATCGTCGACCTCGAGCAGCAGGAAATTGGCCTCGCTCGGCCAGATCCGCCGGACGATCGGGGATTCGGCGAGGCGCTCCGCCATAAGAGCCCGCTCGGACTTCAGCCGCGCCAGCCGTTCGGCATGAACCAGGCGGCGCGACGGCGCCAGGATCGCCTGCGCCGCGGCGATGCTGCCGCAGGCGAGCGGGAAGGGCGGCAAGGCGCGCGACACCACGTCGATCAGCTCTTCATTGCCGATCGCACAGCCGACGCGGGCGCCGGCCAGGCCCCAGGCCTTGGACAGGGTCCTGAGCACGACCAGATTCTCGCGCCGCGTCGCCTCTTCGGCGAGGCTCTCGATCTCGGCGAACTCGATATAGGCCTCATCGAGGACGATGATCGTCTCGGTCAGGGCGTCCGCGACCCGCAGGATTTCCGCCGGCGGCACGACATTGCCGGTCGGATTGTTCGGCGAGCAGATGAAGGCGAGGCGCACCTCCGGCCGCGCCTTGACGGCCGCGACATAGGCGTCGGCGTCGAAGGCGAAATCCGGCCCGAGCGGGATCTCGACCACGTCCGCGCCCTGGATCTTCGCGAACAGGGGATAAGCGCCGAAGCTCGGCGTCGACATGGCGATCGCGTCCTGCCCGGCGCGGCAGAAGGTGCGGATCAAGATGTCGATCGCGTCGTCGGCGCCGCGCGTCGCGACCAGGCATTCCGGCACGACAGCGTAGAGCGCGGCGAGCTGCCGGCGCAGCGGCGGCGCGTGCGGCTCGGGATAGCGGTTGAGCGCGCCGAGCTCCGATCCCTGGATGAGCGGCGCCTGCCCGTTCTCGTTGAGGTGGAGACGAACGATGTCCGGCTGGTAGGCGTCGGCGCCGCCGACCAGGCTTCCGGCCGAAGGCAGGTCCAAGATTTCCGGGCGGGCGAGCCTGCGGGCGAGCGCGGTCATGCCGCCACCTCCAGTCGATTGGCGCGGCATTCCGCTGCGCGGGCAT
Source organism: Allosphingosinicella sp. (assembly GCA_041905385.1). GTDB lineage: Bacteria > Pseudomonadota > Alphaproteobacteria > Sphingomonadales > Sphingomonadaceae > Allosphingosinicella. The sequence goes on along the minus strand of JAYRLF010000241.1, from coordinate 3,729 downwards.
GGGCTTCGAGGCCCTCCATCCGGGCGAGCGCCGCGGCGGGCGCCGCGAGACGCCGGGCGGCTCCGGCATCGACCTGCTGCACGCTGGTCGTCTTCATGAACGTGTCGACCGACACGCCGCTCCAGCTGCGGGCGGCGCCGTCGGTCGGAAGGACGTGGCTCGAGCCGGCGAGATAGTCGCCGAAAGTCTCCGCCGCCTGGACGCCGGCGAAGATCGCGCCGGCATTGCGGACGCGGCCGATCAGGGATTCGGGATCCGCCACGGCGAGCGAAAGATGCTCCGGCGCATAGATGTTGGCGATGTCGACCGCCGTGTCGAGCGACGGCGCCAGGATCATCCGCGCATTGTGCAGCGATTTGGCGGCGATGGCGGCGCGGGGCAGGTCGGCAAGCTGCCGCTCGACCTCCGCCAGGACACGGTGGGCGACGGTGGTCGCGATCGTCACCAGCATCACCTGGGCGCTGGGATCATGTTCGGCCTGGCTGAGAAGGTCGGCGGCGACGAGGCGCGGGTCGGCGCTGACGTCGGCGACCACCATCAGCTCGCTCGGGCCGGCCGGCATGTCGATCGCCGGCCCGTCGGTGGCGCGGGACACATAGGCCTTGGCCTCGTTCACATAGGCATTGCCGGGCCCGCAGATCTTGACCACGGCCGGGATCTCGCCGGCGCCATAAGCGAGGGCGGCGATCGCCTGGGCGCCGCCGACCGTCCAGATCGCCTCGATTCCGGCCAGCTCGGCGGCGAGCGCCAGCACCGGCTCGAGGCCGCCGTCCCGGCGCGGCGGCGTCGTCACGACGATCTCGGCGACGCCGGCGATCCGCGCCGGCACGGCGAGCATGAGCAAAGTCGAGAAAAGCGGCGGCGATCCGCCCGGCACGTAGAGGCCGGCCCGGTCGAGCGGGCGCCAGAGCTTGCGCACGCGCAGGCCCGGCATCGTCTCCACCTCGACATCGGCCGGCCGCGCCGCCTCGTGGAACGCCCGGATATTGCGTTCGGCCAGGTCGACCGCAGCGATCTGCTCCGAGGTGAGGGCGGTGCGCGCGGTCTTCGCGAACGGCGCCACCGCAATCCGCTCCGGCTCGCGCCCGTCGAACCGCCGCGCCTGCGCGCACAGGCCGGTCCAGCCGCGCACCCGGACGTCGTCGACGATGCCGCGCACCCGCGCGCGCAGATGACGGTCGGTCCGGAAATTGGGCCGCGCCAGCGCCTCGCGACGCCGCGATTCGTCCATCTCCTCCCAGTTCAGCAGCTGCATCACATCATCATCTTTTCGATATCGAGGACGAGGATCGCCGAGGCGCCCGCACCCTTGAGTTGCTGGAGCGTCTCCCAGAAGACCGATTCCTTGCAGACCGCATGGACGGCGACGTGGCCGGGCCGGCCGGCGAGCGGCAGGATGGTCGGGGCCTCGGCGCCGGGCAGGATCGCGCTGATCTCGGGAATCGCGCTCTCGGGCGCGTTCAGCATGATATATTTGGATTCCTGGGTGGCGAGCACGCCCTGGACGCGTTCGATCAGGCTGTCGCACAGAGCCTGCCGGTCCGGCGCGAGCGGCTTGCGGCCGCGGACCAGCAGGGCCTCGCTCTCCAGCACGGTCTCGACCGGAACCAGACCGTTCGCCTCGAGCGTCGCGCCGGTCGAGACGAGATCGCAGACATAGCCGGCAATGCCGAGCCGCGGCGCGAGCTCGACCGCGCCGTTCATCCGCACCAGGGTGGCGTCGACGCCATTCTCGTCGAGGAAGCGTTGCAACAGGCGCGGATAGGTGGTGGCGACCCGCTGTCCGGCGAGCGAGCGCGGGCCGGCATAAGCAGCCTGCTCCGGCGCCGCGATCTTGAGCGCGCAGCGTCCGAAGCCGAGCGGCGCCAATTCCTCGATCTCAGGGCTGTCCTGGCCGAGCAGGAACTCCTCGAGCACGTTGCGGCCGACAATGCCGAACTCGCAGACGCCGTCGCTGACGAAGACGGGAATGTCGTCGTCGCGGACGAACATCAGGTCGATCGGGAAATTGTCGACCCGCGCCATCAGCTCGGTCTTGCCGTTCTGGATACGCAGGCCCGCATCGCGCAGCAGGTCGCGGCTGCTGTTCGACAGCCGGCCCGATTTCTGCACCGCGATGTGCAGCCGGCCGCTGTCAGCGAATGCCGTCATTGCTTGCCTCCACAAATCTCTGCATCACCCGCAGGGCCGCACCCGAGGCGATCGCCTCGGCGGCCATCTCGACACCGTCCTTCAGCGTCGCCGCCAGGCTTGCCGCCATCAGCAGCGTGCCGGCATTGATCGCGATCAGGTCGGCCTCCGGGCGGCGGGCGCGGCCGGCGAGCAATTGCCGCAGCCGGTCCGCATTCTCCTCGGGGCCGCCGCCGCGCGCGGCGTCGATCGGGGCGCGGGTCAGGCCCGCATCCTCCGGGGTCAGGGCCAGCGGATCGAGCCGGCCATAATGGATCCGGACCGCCCGTGTCTCGCCGTGCAACGCCACCTCGTCCAGGCCGGAGCCATGGACGACGAGGGCGGTCTCGACGCCGAGCGACAGCAGGGTCTCGGCGACCGGTTCGAGCAAATCAGGGTCGGCGACGCCGAGCAGCTGCACCGGCGGCTCGGCCGGATTCAGGCACGGCCCGAGCATGTTCATGATCGTGCGCACGCGGAGCGCCCGGCGCACCGGGCCGGCATGTTTGAGGCCGGGGTGGTAGAGCGGTGCGAACAGGAAGCAGAATCCGGTCTCGTCGAGGATCGCACGCGACCGCTCCGGGGTCAGGTCGAGCCGGGCGCCGAGCCGCTCGAGCACGTCGGCCGAGCCGCAGCGCGAGCTGAACGAGCGGTTGCCATGCTTGGCGACCGGCAGGCCGGCCGCCGCGGCGACGAAGGCGACTGCAGTCGACACGTTGATCGAACCGACGCCGTCGCCGCCGGTGCCGCAGCTGTCGGCGAACAGATAGTCCGGACGGGGGAAATCGCGGTCGGCGGCGCGGAGCGCCCGGGCGGCGCCGATCAGCTCGGCCGTGGTCTCGCGCTTGAGCCGCAGCGCCACCAGCATGGCGGCGATGTCGGGCTCGGCGAGCTCGCCGCGCACCAGCGAGCCGAACAATGTCTCGGCCTGGCCGCGGTCCAGATCCTCGCCGTCATAAAGAACGGCAAGCGCATCGGCCGCGATCGGCGCGGCCGGCTGGGGAACGGGGGAGAGGGTCTGGGTCTCGAACATGATCGTGTCTCGCAATGCAAAAAGCCCGCCGGGTCGCGGCGGGCTTTGGTTCGTCTGGAAGCAAAGAGTCCTGGAGGTTCTTCGGCTACCAGGCGTGCCATCGGGCCGCCGCGGATCCGTGGGTCCGCCAATGGGTGCTAAAGTAATGATGCACGACGACAGCCGCTTCGCCGGCAAACCGGGCGGCCAGAGAGTCGACGCGGATCATCTGCGCGATCATGCGGCCATTGTCCGGGCGACCGCGCTCCGGGTCAATTCCTTTCTCGCGCCGCACGCGCAATATTTTCCCAATCATGCCGCCATTTGCAGCATGTTTGCCAGGATCAGGTCGCCGCTGCGGGTCAGGATCGATTCGGGGTGGAACTGCACGCCGACCTGGCGCGCCTCGGCATCGCTGACCGCCATCGCCATCCCGTCCAGCGCGGCATGGACCCGGAACCGCTTCGGCACGTCGCGCGTGCAGAGCGAATGGTAGCGGCCTATCCGGATCGGGCTTTCCAGGCCGCGCAGCGGCCCTTCGCCGTCAT